>JBGQEU010000181.1:0-4090 GCA_041496525.1 Dehalococcoidia bacterium | reverse complement strand
TCGCCTTTCGTTTCGTCCAGCACCACTTCCGTACGGCCGGAGCGGTTCACCAGACGTCCCATCTCATCGCGAGATGGAAGGTTGCCCGGCCGGCTGCCGCCCGGCGCGCCCGCGAACGTCACCTCCAACCGGAACGCCTCCGCGATCGCCCGCGCCAGCTTTTCGGCACATGAGCGGTCGTACTCGTTCAGCGTGAGGTTGCCGCCCTCCTCATACTCCGCGACGACGCGCGAGAGGGTGGTAGGGGCAGCGTGGCCGGTGGGTGTAGCCATCGGCGCCTGTGACCAACGGTGCCAGGTTACGGAGCGCACGGGCTTCAGCCGCTCAACGGCGTCCGGCTTCTCATCATGGCCCTTGCCTTTGCCGGGGTGGTGACGCAACTCCCTGAGCATGGCGTCCCACACCCAGTCCTTGCAAATGAACTCGCTCTCGTCTGGCATGGGCCAGCGCTAGAGGGCGATCTCGTACGTCTTGCGCACCCAGGCGCCGTCCGGGTGCGGCGCGGTGGGCACAGCGGCTTCCTCAATTGTGGCGACCGTGGCAGCGGCGCCCCCGCGCACGTAACGGCGGCAATCGTCCAGCGTCTGCCACGTGGTGATCTGTGCGAACTGGCCATCGTCTTCCGCGCTCCACAGGTACTGCACGGACACGAAGCCGGCCTCCGCTTCTATGACGCCGCGCAGCCGGGGCATGGCCTGCACCAGCGCAGCTTCCCATTGGCTGCGGTCCTTGAGGCGCGTCTTGCGGCTGAGAATCGAAATGACCATCGGTGTACCCCCTGCCAGAGGATGGTACTGCCGGCGGCGGCGTCAGGTCGAGGGGCGGGGTTTCGGCGCGCGCCACACCTGGCGCACCGCGTACGTCCCCGGCTGCCCCACGTGCTCCCAGTACGCCGTCATGACGAGCCCGATATCGTACTCGAAGATCAGCTCGTCCGGCCGCACATGCAGGCCTCCCCCCGTCGGCTGCGGCGCGGCCTCCGGAGCGGCTGCGATAACCATCTTCCGCGTATCGTCATCGGTCAGCAACGTCGCACGGCCGGTGACGTAGAATTCGTCGTCCCGCTCGCCGGGGGGCAAATGCAGCGCGTAGCGGCCATCGCGCAGAAGGTCGAAGCGCTTGGGTGAAGAGGGCGGCGTCGCCACAAACAGCCGGCCGTCCACGATGAACGGACAGACGGGGTGTACCCGCGGTGCGCCGTCCCTGCGTGTCGTTGCCAGGTAGCCACCTCCGTGCTTTCGCAGCAGCGCCCGGCCCAGGGCCGCCATTTCGGGCCGCGCCTTCTCGAATTCGCGCCAGTCCGCCATTATTCCTCGTGCACCGGCAGCACGCGGCGCTCCTCGCCCTCGTAGTACAGCATCACGCGTCCGGCGAGGGTTTCATCGGTCGCCAGTTGCACCACTGCGTCCGCGATCTCATCGGGAGTTCGCATCTTCGGCGGTACGGTTGCGCGACGCTCGTCTGGTGTCATCGCGGCCACGGTGCGCTGGGACGCCGGCGTGTCCACCCAGCCAGGGCAGACGCAGTTGACGCGGATACCGTCTCTTCGCGCAAGAGGGGCCAACGCCGCAGTCAAGCGCGCCACGCCCGCCTTGGCTGCGGCGTACTCTGGCGCATCGTGAGCACGGAAGCCGATGCCTGCGCCAGAAGAGATGTTGACGATAGCGCCACCGCCACGACGGCGCAACTCCGGCACGGCCGCGTGGATGCAGAGCATGACGCCGCGCAGGTACACGTCCAGAACACGGCCCCAGTGTTCGACCGGGGCGTCCGGGAAGTATGGCGGCTCAACGAAAACGCCCGCGTTGTTTACCAGCACGTCCAGCCCGCCGAAGCGCTCCTCCGCAAGACCCACCATGCGGCTGACGTCAGCCTCGTTCGACACATCCGCGTGTACGAACGCAGCTCTTCCGCCGTTGGCCTCGATCTCCGCCACGGTGGCAGCGCCCCCTGCGTCGTTAACGTCGTTCACGACGACCCGCGCACCCTCAGAGGCAAACCGCAGCGCGATTGCGCGACCGATGCCGGACCCAGCGCCGGTCACCAGCGCTACTTTGGCCTCAAGGTCCATCGCTTACACGAGCGCCGGGCTGGGCCGCACGACGCCCTCGATACGCTCCAGCGGCCACATCTGAGTTGTAGTGGGATCGAACAGGTCCTGGAACCGCGAGCGGAACAGCGCCATGTGCGCCGACCCGTTGTGCCGCGCGAAGGCCGCATCGTCGTCGTAGCACTCGAACAGGACCATTTCGGAGCGGTCCTGGATGTTGCGGTGGAACACGTAGACCGGCGCGCCCGGCTCATCCCTGTCCACGCACGCGACCAGCTCCCTGATCGCCTCTTCCGCCTCCGCTTCCTTCCCAGCGCGAGCCTTGCAGTTCACTACAAAGGTAACCACATGGCCCTCCTAACGTTCTTCGCCGGAAATCGCCGTCCGGGACTCGCTGATGAGCGCTGTGGCACTTGCCGTCGCGACCAACTCACCGTCCGGCCCAAAGAGCTTGCCTTCCAGGAACGCCGCCCGCCTGGTGCGCCGGACCACGCGGCCCTCGGCGATCAGCTCGCCTGCAAACGCCGGGCGCAGGAACGCCACCTTCATCTCCAGCGTTGGGGCGAACTCGGTGGGGCGCAGGAGCGTGAAGATGGCCGGGCCCATCGCATCGTCGAGCATAGCGGCCAGGAACCCTCCCTGCACCGCTCCCTGGGGGTTGTAGAACTCCTCCCGGGCCGCGTAGCGCACCCGCACGTATCCTGGTCGGATATCGATCGCTTCCCAGCCGAGCAGCGCGGCGGCCGGTGGCAGCGGGACTTCTCCCGAACTCGCCTGGCGCAGGACGTCTATCCCGGAGATGGCAGCCGTCACGAGGACGCACCGGCCGTCTCAACGGCAGGCACGGCGGACGAAAAGATCAGCCGGTAGCCGTTGGGGTCTCTCACAAGGACCTCGCGCATGCCGTAATGCTTATCTACCGGGCCCTCCACGGCCGCGCCACGCCCTCGCAACACGCCTGCCAGGGCGCCCGCATCCTCCACCGCGAGGTAGAAGGCCACGCCGTCCGGCGAGCGAGGCTGCTCGGGCTTCTCGAACATGAACGCGGCGCCGCCCTGCTGTACCATCGCCCACTCGGTCGGCTGCGAGGCGTCTTCCGGCATACGAGCCTCCAACTGGAAGCCCAGCACGTCAGTGTAGAAACGCACCGCCTCGTCCACATCGCGCACGAATAGCTCCGGAGTGTTTCGCTGAATCATTCTGCACCTCCTGGTAGTGTGCGCTTAGGCTATCCGCCGCTGGTGACACAGTGGTGTCAGTGGCTTGAGCAAGCCTGCGACTATTCTTCTGCGTAAGCCTGCACGAGCGATTCCGCCAGCCTTCGCACCTCCTGCGCCAGGTCATCCGGCGAAAGGACGCGCGCGGACGGGCCCCAGCTCAGGATCCAGGGCAGCAGACGTCGCCGGTCTCGCATCTGGTAGACAAAGACGGACCCTTCTCCGTCCGGCTCCTCGCGATCGAAGCCGTAAGCGGCAGTCTCACGCGCCCAGGGCACAGCGGCGCGCTCCAGCCAGACTCGCACCTCGCGGACGCCGGCGAGTTCGTCCGGGGGCTCGCGGAAAAGCTCCTCACGCCGGCGGAACTCCTCCGGCAGTAGCTCCGCGTCCTGGATGCGCCCGGCCCGGAAGTCGCGCATGGCCTCACGTGTGCGGCAATAGCCCACGATGTGCCAATCGTTCGCATAGTAGGTGAGGAAGTACGGCTCCACCTTTCGCTCTGTCAGTTCGCCGGAGCCGAAGGAGTGGTAGCGCAAGTGCAACACGCGGTCCTGGAGCACCGCCTGCTGCAGGACGGGCAGGAACGGCGAAGGTTCGTGCCTGGTCCAACTGGAGACACGGATGCGCTCCCGCAGGCGGTCCACCTCTTCGCGGGTCTCCGGCCGCAGCACCGCCTCCACCTTCGCGGCGGCCGACTTCGCCGCCTCTCGCTGGGCCGCCGTTCCCAGCGATAGCGCCAGATCGGCGCCGAGCAGCAGCTGCACGGCCTCTTCCGCGGTAAAAGCGATGGGCGGAAGGTGGTACCCGGGGACGCGCCGATATC
>JBGQEU010000180.1:0-4107 GCA_041496525.1 Dehalococcoidia bacterium | reverse complement strand
GCCCGTTCGGGTTGCCTGGCCCCGCCGCAGGAGGGAGCCAGTCTTCCCGTTCGGGCTGATTCGGGCTGAGCTAGTCGAAGCCCTCCGTGTCGCCGCGCCAGTACGAATTCCCTTCGGCCCGGCTCAGGACAGGCTCCGACAGGCTGAGGGCGAACGGACAACATTTCCGCTGCCCGTTCGGGCTGAGCTAGTCGAAGCCCTCCGTGTCGCCGCGCCAGTACGAAGCCCTTCGACAGGCTCAGGGCGAACGGAGGCGACGGCGAGGGCATCCAACCTCCAACACCCTAGCGGTTATACCGGTTCATGGCCGCCTCGACGCCTTCCGTGATCACGAGTTCCACGGCGGTCGCGGCGCGCGCCACGGCGTCCTGGAGCGCCCGGGCGTCCACCGCTGAAGGGTCGCTTAGCACCCAGACGGCGACGGCGTCCGGGTCCCAGACAGGCTGGCCGTCGACGTGCGGACGGCCGATGCCGATGCGCAGGCGCGGGAAGTCGCCGCTGCCCGTGGCGCCGATGATGGAGCGGAGGCCGTTGTGCCCACCGTGGCTTCCGCCCGCCTTCAGGCGCAGGCGCCCGGGCGGCAGGTCTAACTCGTCGCAGACGACGAGGAGCCTCTGCGTCGGGATGCGCGTGTGCTTCAAGGCGGCGGCTACGGCCTGGCCGCTGTGGTTGACGAAGGTGCGCGGCTTCAGGAGGACGGCCGGGCTGTCACCGATAGTCCCTTCGCCGATGGCTGCCAGGGCCCGGGTCTTGAGGGGGATGCCGTGCAGCCGCGCCAGCCGGTTGATGCACCAGTAGCCGACGTTGTGACGGTTGTGGGCGTAGGCTGGCCCGGGGTTCCCCAGTCCGGCGATCAGCCAGCGGTCAGCCATGCCGCCATTCTAGCCGATGGCGGGCCAGCGGTGGTTACCCCGGCTCAGACGCGGAGGCGCGTTTCCCCTCCGGTTTGCCCGGCGGCAACGCGCGCTCGCCGCCGGTTAGAGCCCGCTGGATCACGCGCGCCACTTCGCGCAGGGTGGCGCGGGCGGCGTCGCCGTCCAGGGGCTCGCCGCCCTGGACGCGGGATAGGACGGGCTCCAGGAGGGAGTTGATCCGCGTTTCCAGAAGAAAGCGCCGCAGATACCCTACGAGGTCGTCGTCAAGGACCTCGGCGAGCGATGAGAGCTCGGCCGCCTGGACGATCTGCAGGAAGCGCCCGATGCGAGCGTCGCTGCCGCGCTCCAGCAATGGGCGTATGGCGGCGCCCGATAGCCGCGCCAGCTGGCGGTGAATCGCCCTGTCGACGCGGTTGATCGTGTCCAGCGCCTCGTCCTGGGGTGGCTCGTCACCGAGGCGGAGGCCGCAGGAGAGGCAGGCCGGCTCGTATCGCAGCTCGCTATCCAGCTCGGCATCCCGCGGGCAGGGTGAGACGCGTTGCAGGAGCTGTTTGTGCGTCTCGAGGGCGGCCTCGCCGACGGGCGGCCCCAGTTCCGTCAGCGTGTTGAGGCGGGCCAGGGTGCGGGCTTTACCGGTCGTCTCCTGGAGGTGGGCGTGGAGGCTGGCGGCCGTCCGCCAGTAGGCGTGGTGGTGCGCCAGGTAGGCCTGACCGTAACGGTCCTGGAAGTTCCGCAGGGCCAACCGGGCCGTGTTCAGGCGTTGGGGTTCCGGGACGATGCCGGCGAAGTGCAGTTGCTCGGCAGCGATGGCTCTATCGACCGCGAGGTCGCTCTCCTGAGGCGGGAGTTCTGTCGTGGCCAGGCCAGCCTGCATTGCGAGCACTTCAACCGCTTCAGCGGGCATTTCTACCAGTGCACGCAGGAGGTATACGTCTGCGGCCAGGGCGGGAGGACCATCGTAGAAGGACCCCGGCTCGCCTCCCACGCAGAGCTGCGACACGCGGTCCAGCGCCTCTCCGACGTGGGAAGGCAAGGCATCACGGATGTCTGTGGCCGCCAGCCGGGCCTGCCGGAGCAACTCCGCGAGCGTCGAGAGCAACGCCTCGCGCTCTTGGGTATCTGGCAGCGCCGGCGCCGCGAGGGCTGTGGCCAAGACGGCGAAGGCCTCCACCGCACCTGAGCGTTCGGCCGGTGTGGTGTTCCTCGGCGTAGTCGCCGGCAGTGCGTCGGTTCTGTCTGTGTGGCTCACGCCATCACCCCCCCAGGCGGCCCGCTTAGGACAGCATGATAGCAGAATCGGAAGATAAAACAAGGGATAATGGGCGCTATTTGGCGCTAAGGCCGGGTTCTGCCTTTGCCCGAGACTCAGCGATGACACCGGGGAGGACGGCCAGGACGCGGTCAATCTCCTCATCCGTGTTCTCCGGCCCCACGGTCAGCCGCAGCGCCCCGGCCGCCCGGCGCAGGGGCAGCCCGATGGCCACCAGGACGTGCGAGGGCTCCCAGGTGGCGGAGTCGCAGGCGCTGCCGGCGCTGGCGGCGATACCCAGCCGGTCCAGCGCCGAGAGGATGGAGTCAGAGGCCGCGCCCTCGAAGCTGAAATGGGCGTTGTTGGGGAGCCGCCGCTCCGGGTGCCCGTTGAGATTGGCGCCGGGTATCGCGCGCAGCACGGCGTCGATGAGGTGTGCGGTGAGCGAACGCGACGCCCTCGAATAACCCTCGCGATCACGCTGGGCTGCGGCCAGGGCCACGGCCGTGCCGGCGATGGCGGCGACGTTCTCGGTGCCGGCCCGCCGCTGCCGCTCCTGGCCGCCGCCGCTCAGTGGCGCCAGGAAGGGCGTGCCGCGCCTCATGTACAGCAGGCCGGCGCCCTTGGGGCCGCCGAACTTGTGCGCGGAGAGGCTGAGCAGGTCCACGCCCAGCCTCTCGACATCCAGGCCGAGGGCGTTGGCCCCCTGTACGGCATCAGTATGCAGGGGGATGCGCTTGCGCAGCGCGCGGGCGCGCTCCTTCACCGCCTGCGCGATCTCGGCGACCGGCTGAATGGAGCCGATCTCGTTGTTCCCCAGCATGACGCTGACCAGCACCGTGCGGTCGTTGACGGCCCTGGCCACGTCGTCCGGGCGGACCATGCCGTAGGCGTCGACGGGGACGTAAGTCGTCTCGAACCCGAACTTCTCCAGGTACTCGCAGGAGTGGAGGACGGCGTGGTGCTCGATGGTCGTGGTGACGATGTGGTTGCCGAAGCCGGCCTGGTTCTGGGCGAAGGCCACGCCCTTGATGGCGGCGTTGATGGACTCTGTGCCGGGGCCGGTGAACACGACCTCCTGCGGCCGGCAGCCCAGCGTGGCGGCGACGGAGCTGCGGGCCTCGTCCACGGCGCGGGCGGCCTGGCGGCCGAGGGTGTAGTTGCCGGAGGGGTTGCCGAAGCTGTCCTGCAGGAAGGGCAGCATGGCGTCAAGGGCCTTTGGGTGAAGCCGGGTCGTCGCGGCGTGGTCGAGGTAGATGCTGGTCTTCATACGGATACGGGGGCGGGGTATGCTTCAAGGTTAGCCCCGCGCGCCGGTGATGTCAAAGGCGGGTCGTCGCCGGCAGCAGCTTCCGAGTGCCGGCTACACCACGGCTGCGGTCACCGACAGCACCGGCGGCAGCGTGCCGGGCAGCCGCTGCCAGCGCTCGCCGCCCTCGCGGCCGTGGTACACCTCGCCGTTGCTCGTGCCCACGTAGACGCCCTCCGGGTCGAGGCCGTCCGTGTCCAGCCCCTCCCGATAGACGCTCTGGTAGTCGTTGGGGCCGGGGAGGCCGTTGGTGAGGGGCTCCCACGTCTTTCCGCTGTCCTGCGTGCGGTAGACGGTGAACTGTCCCAGGGAGACACGGAAGTTGTCCTGGCCGTAGTCCAGCGGGACGACAAAGACGGCGTCGGGCGGGCGGTGTGTGACGGCGATGGGGAAACCGTGGAAGGACGGGAGGCCCTCCGTCACGTCCGTCCAGGTGGCGCCGCGGTCGTCCGAGCGGAAGACGCCGAAGTGCGCCTGGCCCCAGAGCCGGTCCGGGTTCTTCGTGTCCAGCCGCAGCTTGTGCAGCTCATCGATGCCCGCCGGGTCTCGGCCCGGCGGCAGCCCCGAGATGTCGGCCGGGAACTGCTGCGCCAGCTCCGCCAGCAGTTTCTTCCCCATCGTGTTCGTCACGATCGCGTTGTGGGTGAAGAGCTCCCACGTTTCGCCGCCGTCGT
>JBGQEU010000179.1:0-4110 GCA_041496525.1 Dehalococcoidia bacterium | reverse complement strand
TGGGCTATAACCTGCGGATCACGGAGCTCCAGGGGGCGGTGGGCGTGGCCCAACTGGGCAAGCTGGATACCATCGTGCGTAGGAAGAGGGAGAACGCGGACCTCTACCGCAGTCTGCTGCAGGGAGTGCCGGGGCTGGAGTTCACCTATCGGGACCCCCGCTCCTTCATCGTGCCGCACAGGGTCAACGTGCTGGTGGACGACCCGGACAGCCTGATCGGGCACCTGGAGGCGAACGGCATCGGCTGCCGCCGCTTCTACCTGCCGGTTCACATGCAGCCCTGCTACGACGTCACCGGCGATTTCCCCAACGCGGAGCGGGCGCACCGGCGCGGCCTCTCCTTCCCATCGGCGCCCATGCTGGGGGAGGATCAGATCACCTTCGTCTGTGAGAAGGTCAGTGAGTTCTTCAGAGCGCCATGACGGTAAAGCAAGTCTATTTCGAGCCGTCAGGGCGGATTCATTCCGCTCACCGTGAGCTGATGCGCTATCCCCCTCAGGGGTACGAGTTCGTTACCGGCGGCAGGGCCTGGGACCGTCTGGCCGCCGTGCCAACGGGCAGCGATCTGATCATCCACAACCTGCCGGTGCTGGCGAGCAAGCTGTTGCCGGTGCCGTTGTTGAAAGCCTGGCTGGAGTCCAAGTTCGCCAAACCCCCAAAGGGCGCCAGCCTCACCTACGCCTATAACCACGCCGTGTTCCGCCAGGAGCCGTGGGTGCTGAACGTGGAGTGGGCGCACATGCTGGCCGGCTTCGAGGTGAAGCAGTTGCGCCGCTTCAAAGGGGTTATCGAGCGTCTCCTGGCCTCTCCGCACTGCCGCAAGATCGTCACCTGGTGCGAGCCCGCCAGGCGGTCCATCCTGGCGAACCTCGATTGCCGCGGCTTCGCGCACAAGATAGACGTTGTGCCGATAGCGGTGCACGGCAAGCAGTTCACGAAAGTTCACCGGGACGGCCGGGTGAGGATACTCTTCGCCGGCTCCGCCAACGCGCCGCAGGGGTTCCTGAGCGGCCGCCTGCCGGGGGCGTACCTCTACGGCTTCTATCAGAAGGGCGGCCAGGAGGCGCTGGAGACCTACGCGCGCCTGAAACCGCGGTACCCCCAGCTTGAGCTGGTGATGCGCGCCGCCGTCCCACCGGAGGTGCGGCGCCGGTACGCGGCGGTGCCCGGCATACGGTTTCTGGAGCGGGTGCTCACGTGGCCGGAGATGGAGGAGGAGTTCAAGGCGTCCGATATCTTCCTGTTCCCTTCGCACCAGGTGCCGCCCTGGGGGGTGATCCTGGATGCCATGAGCTACGAGCTGCCGGTGGTGACCACCGACGTCTATGCCAACGCCGAGCTGGTTGAGGACGGCAAGACGGGGATTGTGGTGGACGGCTCGGCCTCCGTCCCCTACTACGAAGGCGCCGGCACCTGGATTCCCAGCGTTGTGACGGCCCGCCGCCGCGAGTTCAACCGGGCGATCCGCAGCGTCGACCCCCGGGTCGTGGACGACCTCGCCGTCGCGCTCGTGCGGCTCATCGAAAATGCTGAGCAACGACGCGCGATGGGCCGGGCAGCGAGGCAAGAGGTGGAGCGGGGACGTCACTCCATTCAGCGGCGGAACGAGAAGCTGAAGAAGATATTTGACGAGGTGACCGATGGCGCTGACGGTTGATGCCCGCGATCTCCTGGGCAGGGAGAGCAGTGCCGCTGCGGCTGCCCGCAGCTGGCCCGCATCCATCCGGAGGTACACCGAGCCGGTACTGTGGGCGCTGCTGGGGCTGACGACGGCTTCGCTGCTGGCCTACCCCATCAGGCCCAGCCTGGAGTACCATCCCATCCAATCCATCGAGGCGATCACCGATCTGCCGTTGTTCGCCGGCCTGTTCTACAGCTGGCTGGCCGTGCTGTTCTCGCTCTTCCTCCTCCGGGGCGAGAGCATGGGGGCGCAGTTGACGCTGGTGGCCGTCTTCGCTCTCGTCACTTCGGGTCTGTGGACAATCCTGGCCTGGGGGAACAGCGGCGAAGCGCCCCTATACGCCGCCCAGGTGGAACACATCAACCAGGTACATCGCTTCGACCTGGAGATCCCCAACTTCGCCTATTTCCAGTTCCCGGCCTTATTCGTCCTATCGTCAGCGGTGTCGCAGGTGACGGGCCTGTCCACCTGGGACACGGTCGTGACAGTGGTGCTCTTGAATGGCGTGCTCATCGCCACGCTCTTGTACCTGGCGTTCTACAACGTGACAGGCAGCCCCCGCCTGGCCTGGCTGGGCGTGCTCCTGCTTCTGCAGGGCAACATCATCATCGCCAAGATGCTCTCCAACTTCCATCCCGGCGCCTTTGGCTTTCTGCTGTACGCCGGGTTCCTGGCGGTGGTCACCAGCGGCCATCAGGCCCAGGGCCACTACTGGCAGAACAGACTGCTGATGGTCGTGCTTCTGGCCGGCGCCACCACCGCCCACTTCGTGACCTCGGTAGCCATCCTGGTGGTGATCGCCGGAATGGTGTCCGTGCGTTGGCTGTCCGGCGAGCGGCCACAAGAAGCGCCGGCCGAGGGCGCGCGGACGCTGGCGGGCCGGGCCCGAGTCCTGCTCTTGCCCGGATTGGCACTACCCCTGGTGCTGCCGCTGGCCTGGGAGATATACCACGCGGTTACCGTTTTCGGTTCGCTGACCCGCCTGACGGAGGGGACCTGGCAGGGGTTCGTGCGGGGTGAGGTGCTCACGGGATACGCCTACTACCGGGTGGGCAGCTACGTGGAGCAAAGCGCCCTCTGGTCGCTCGGGTTGCGGTACGTCTGGCTGCTCGTAGGCATGGGCCTGGGGAGCCTGGTCGGTCTCATCTACATCGTTCGGGTGAGGCGGCTGGCCCCTAACGAGGTGATCGCCCTGGGCGGGCTGATCGGCGTCGGCCTACTGGGCGTCGCCATTGCCCTGGCTTCCAGCGGGGAGGATATGTTCCGCGTCCTGTTCTATGTGCCGGTGTTTACAGTGCTGCTGCTGCTCCTGGGGATCAAGGCCCTGGGCCCACGGCTGGGCAGGTACGCCTTCGGAGCCCTGGCCCTGCTGATCTTCACACTCTCCTTCCCCACGTTGCTCAACAACAACTACACCGTCGGCTTCAGCGTTTACTACCCGACCGAGCTGGCGGCGGGCGAGTTCTTGCGGTCGCAGTTTGGGCAAGGGGAGAGCCTGGAGGTCTTTGGCGGCGACTTTCCGGCGATCTACTACGTTTCGGGCGCTGACTTCCGCTTCCCGGACCCGCTGGTCGTCGGCGGGGCCAACTTCTGGACGGAAGTAGAGGACGATGTGGAACGGTTCAAGGCCACCGCCGCCGAGCCGGACAAGTCAGGGATCTGGATCCTCTCCGACAGGCTGCCTTCCGACCTCAGACACCTGCTGGGCCCCAGCGGCCCAACGCATCCGGAGTACAAGCGGCTGTTCGGCCAGGAGATACCCCGGGCCAGCGACCAGATCTACGACGACGGCGGCGTGCGGTTCTTCCGCGTGGGGCGCCTTCTCCACTGAAGCCCCCTAGCTGGCGACCTGTTTCCAGATGCCCGCACGGGCGCCCCATCGCTGCATAATCGCGTCGTAGGCGCCGTCCCTCATGATGGCTATGAGGGCCTCCGTCAGCGCCTGCTTGAGCTCTGAGGACTCCTTGCGGACGCCGATGCCGTAGATAACGGGATGGATCTGGAAGTCGATGACCTCCAGGCGCCCCGCGGAGAGCAAGACATCGTTGAGGGCCTCCGGGTAGTCGGCGAGCACCGCGTCGGCGCCGCCGGTCAGCAGTTCCGCCACCGCCTCGGAGTGTTGTTCGAAGGGCTTGATATGTATCTTGACATCGCCGGCGCAGAGGCCGGTGTTCAGGGCGTTCAGTTGGTCCAGCTGGATTGTCTGGTCCGCAACCGCAACGGTGTGCAGACACAGGTGGTAGTCCACCAGGATGCCGGTGGGGTTGCCCGCGGGGACCAGGATGCCGCTGCCGCCTCTGAAGTAAGGGATGAAATCGATCCGCTCTCGCCGTCCCTCTGTGATCGTCATGGCCGAGATGATCGCGTCGAACTGTCCGTCCTCCAGCGACGGGATGCGAGAGTCGAGGCTGACATCCTGGAACTCGACC
>JBGQEU010000178.1:0-4119 GCA_041496525.1 Dehalococcoidia bacterium | reverse complement strand
GCCCTGAACTGGCGCCCGGGCGGCGATGACACCAACTCGATTGCGGCCCTGGCCACACACGCTCTCCACAGCACCCGCTCCTGGCTCAGCGGCGCCGTGGGCGAGCCGCGGCCGGAGCGCGACCGGCCCTCGGAGTTCCGCGCCGAGGCCGCGGACGCCGCCACGCTCCTCGCCTTCGTCGACGAGATGGCCGCCGGCTGCCTCACGCTGGTGGACGCCTCGCGGGAGGTCGACTGGTCGGCTCGCCGCGGGCCCTATGCTCGGTTCAGAGCCGGCGCCCCCACGCACGTGACCGCCGCCTGGGCCCTCCTGCACTCGCTGGAGCACCTGCGGGAGCACGTCGGCCACGTGACGCTGACCCGGCAGCTCTGGGAACAACGGCCGCTGTAGCCCGCGCGCCAGCAGTTGGACGCGGTTTTCGCTAAGCTATACCCCGTGGTCTCCGTCCGCACACCAGGCTGGTTCCTCTGACATGCGGCCCCGCTCCCGCGGCGCCCGCCTGATTACGGCACAGCGCGCGTACGTGTCGCGTGTGCTGCTGCCGCCGGTGCAGGAGTTCATCAGCCGAGAGACCAGTGGCGGCATCGTCCTCCTGGCGGCAGCCGTCGCCGCCCTCATCTGGGCCAACTCGCCCTGGGACAACCAGTACTTCGACCTCTGGGGCTCTGTCATGACGATCGATGCCGGCATCTTCAGGATCTCGGAGGACCTGCAGCACTGGGTCAACGATGCCCTGATGGCCGTCTTCTTCTTCGTCGTGGCGCTGGAGATCAAGCGCGAGGTCCTGCACGGAGAGCTGGCCGACCCGCGCCTGGCCGCCCTGCCCATGGCGGCGGCCCTCGGTGGCATGGCCGTGCCGGCGTTGCTGTACGCGGCGTTCACGGCCGGCGGCGACGGCGCCAGGGGCTGGGGCATCCCCATGGCCACGGACATCGCCTTCGCCCTCGGCGTGCTGGCGCTACTCGGCAATCGCATACCCTCGCAGCTCCGGCTATTCCTTCTGACCCTGGCCATCGTCGATGACCTCGGCGCCATCCTGGTGATCGCCCTCTTCTACACGAACGATCTCGCGGTGGGCTCATTGGGCATCGCTGCCTTGCTCGTGCTGGCCATGCTACTCATGCAGCGCCTCGGCATCCGCGGCTTCGCACCATACGCTCTGGCCGGCGGCGCCCTCTGGGTCGCCGTCTTCGAGTCAGGAGTTCACGCCACCATCGCCGGCGTCGTCCTCGGCCTGCTTACGCCGAGCACACCCCGCCTCAGCGCCCGCACGTTCTTCGAGTCTGCCCGCGGCCTCCTCGGCGACTTCCGCCGGGCCTTCCGCGGACGGGACGCGGAGCAGGCGGAGTTGCTGGCCGAAGAGATGGAGGACCTGTCGCGGGAGACAGAGGCGCCGCTGGAGCGGCTGGAACGCGTGCTTCACCCCTGGAGCAGCTACGTCGTCTTGCCGGTCTTCGCCCTGGCCAACGCCGGCATCTCCCTTTCCGGCGACACGATCAGAGATGCCGCCTCCAGTTCCGTGACCTTCGGCGTCGTGGTGGGGCTGCTGGCCGGCAAACTCGCCGGCATCCTGGGCGCCGCCTGGCTGGCGGTAAGGCTGAAGATAGCGGCGCTACCGGCCGGCGTCGGCTGGCTTCAGCTGGCCGGGGCCGGCCTCCTCGGCGGCATCGGCTTCACCGTCTCGCTGTTCATCACCGGGCTGGCCTTCGACGACGCTCGGCTGACCGCCGACGCCAAGATCGGCATCCTGGCTGCCTCCGTCACCGCCGGGCTGGCCGGCTACTGGTTCCTCAGGCTGGTCCCCCAGCCGACCCCTCCCCAGGAGTCCCCATGATCACCGTACTAGCCGGCGGCGTGGGCGCCGCGCGCTTCCTGCAGGGGTTGCTCGCGGCCCACCGTCCCTCCGACATCACTATCATCTCCAACGTCGGCGATGACGCCGAGTTCTTCGGTCTGCACGTCTCGCCCGATATCGACGCCGTCCTCTACCACCTGGCGGGCCTCGCCGACGAACACCGGGGCTTCGGTATCCGCGACGATACCTTCAACGTTCTGGCGTTCATCTCCCGCTACGGCTACGACACCTGGTTCCACCTAGGCGACCGCGACCTCGCCACCTGCATCACTCGCAGCCACCTCCTCCGCCGCGGACGCACGCTATCCGAGGCGACAGCGGAGATCGCCAGCGCTCTGTTGGTGCCGGCCCGCGTCATCCCGGTGACCGACGACCGCCTGCGCACGAAGATCCGCACCGACGACGGCGTGATCGACTTCCAGGAGTATTTCGTAAAGCGGCGGACGGAGGGCCACGCCTGGGAGATCATCTTCGAGGGAGCCGCGTCGGCACAGCCGGCGCCCGGCGTCCTGGAGTCGATCCACGAGGCGTCCACCGTGATCATCACCCCGTCCAACCCGCTGGTCAGCATCGGCCCGCTGCTCGCGGTGCCGGGCGTCCGCGAGGCGCTGCGCGAGACGAGCGCGAAGATCGCCGCCGTCAGCCCCATCGTCGGCGGCCGCGCGATCAAGGGCCCGGCGGACAGGATGCTGCGAGACCAGGGCCTGGCGGCCAGCGCCGTATCCATCGGCCATCTCTACGCCGACTTCCTCGACACCCTCGTCATCGATAATGTGGACCGCGCCCTTAGCGGGGAGATCCGAGACTTAGGGTTGGAAGTGCTGGTGACGGACACCATAATGGACTCGATGGAAAAGAAGGCCGCGCTGGCGCGAGCCGTCCTCTCCGCTGTGGGTGAGACGTGATCGCCGCCATCGTACCGGCAAAGGCCCTCGACCAGGCCAAGGGCCGCCTGGCCGCCCTGCTCAGCGAGGCCGAGCGCCGGCAGCTGGCCCTGGCCATGCTGGAAGACGTGCTGAAGGCCATCCAGGCCGTCCCCGGTCTCGACCTGATAGCCGTCGTCAGCCCCGACCGGGAGGTGCTGACGCTGGCCCGGCAATTGGGCGCCGAGGCGATCGCTGAGCCCCCGTCGGTGCGCGGCATTAACCAGGCCCTCTCGCATGCCGTGAGCGTCGTCTCTGCGCGACACATCAGCACCCTGCTGATCCTGCTCGCCGACGTGCCGGCCGTCACGCCGGCCGAAATCGACTCCATCTTGGATGCCCTGCCGCCGGGTCGTGGCGTTGTCCTCTGTCCTTCCCACGACAAGGGGACCAGCGCCCTGGCCCTGCGGCCCCCGGACGCCATCCCCTTCCGCTTTGGAACACACTCCTTCCCCGCGCATAAGCGCGAGGCGGCCGCTCGCGGCGTCCATGCGGGCGTCCTCCGCATCCCATCTCTCGCCCGGGACATCGATGAGCCTGATGACCTCTGCGAACTGCTGTCACACCCCGCCGAGACGGCGACCCAGAGGTTCCTGGGCCAGCTCCGCCTAGCCGAGCGGGCCCGGAGCCGGGCGTAGATGGAGCACTCCAGCATCGGTTCCTCCGGCGAGACAGTCTCCGCCGCCATAACCTCGCGCCACTCCAATCGGCGGTTCGCGCCGCGCCCTGTCGACACCGGTGTCGTCCGGGACCTTGTGCGGCTGGCCTGCGCGGCCCCGGCGCCGCATCACTCGCGCCCGTGGCGTTTTGTGGCGATCGAAAGCCGCATTGCTCGCGAGCGCCTCACCGATGCGATGGCCGACGCCTGGCGCGCCGATCTCCAGCAGACTGGTCGCAGCGTCCACGACATCCAGAAGCTCCTGATGCGTTCGCGAGGCCAGATCATGGACGCACCCGCGCTGCTGCTCGCCTGCCTCAGCCTGGAAAACGCCCGCCACTGGCCGGACCAGAAACGCCGGGCGGCGGAGCGCGACATGTTTGTGCAGAGCCTCGGCGCCGCCCTCCAGAACATCCTCCTCGCGGCCGGTGAGCGCGGCCTGGCCGGCTACCTGAAGGGCGCACCCCTGTTTTGCGCCGATGCCGTCCGCCGGGCGCTGGACCTGCCGGCCGCATGGCAGCCGGCGTTCCTCGTCCTGCTCGGCTATCCGGCTCTGGGTCCGCCACCGCCTGAGCGGTCGCCGCTGGCTTTCGACGACCTGCTGACCGAGCGCTGATGGCTCAGGTTGCAGGTTCTGGCCCTGTCCGATGCCTCATACCTACACGAACGGGATCGTAACCTTC
>JBGQEU010000177.1:0-4120 GCA_041496525.1 Dehalococcoidia bacterium | reverse complement strand
TCGACGCCCTCCCAGAAGCTGGATGTGCCCAGAAGCACGGTATTGGGATGAGCGGCCAGCATGCGCACCATCTGCCGTGGCGAGCCGTCGATCCCCTGTCCCAGGACGGTCAGCCCTTCCTTGCCGAGCGGCTCGCTGACGGCCGCGTGGACGGCGCGCAGGGCGGCGTACGATGTAAATAGGACGAGGGCGCGGCCCGAGGAGGCGCGGGCCACTTCGGCTATGGCCCCGCACAGCGCTTCCAGGTAATCGGCCGTGTTGGGCTCCGGCATATCGGCCGGGAGCAAGATGAGAGCCGCTCGCTTGTAGTCAAACGGCGAGCCCAGGGCCAGCGTCTCGGCGTCGGGCAGGCCCAGGCGCTCTTGCAGGTAGTCGAAGCTGCCGCTGGTGCGCAGGGTGGCGCCGGTCAGGACCACGCTGCGGCGCCCGGCGTAGAGCCCGTCCTGCAGCAGCTCGTCGACGGCCAGCGGTACCCAGGAGACGACGATGCCGCCGTCCGAGCGGTCGCTCTCCACCCAGACGACGCGTTGCGGGTTGTCCTCGTCGAATGCCGCCGCCAGCCCGGCCAGGAACGTCTGCGCCGCGACCAGCATGCCGGCGGCCTGCGCGCCGAGCATCTCCTGGTTGACCATCCCGATCTCGGCGGCCGCCGTCAGGCCCGCGTGCAGGCCGTCCAGCGCCGCCGCTGCCTCGCCCAGCGCCAGCCGCAGGTTCTCCCAGCCCATCTCGATCCCCGTCCAGTCCGGCTGCACCCGCATCGACCGGTTGATGTGCAGGCGCTGCTCTTGCTCTGGCGTCGCCTCCGCGTGTTGCGCCATGAACGTCTTCATCACCGCCGACAGCTCCTGGACCCGGCCGCGGGCCGCGGACGCCTTCTGACGGGTCGTGCGGGCCAGCTCGGCCAGGTGCGACACTGCCGCCAGCGCGGCGGGGGCACGGCGTAGGCCACCCTCCAGCGCCGCCGGGAACGACTCGCACTCCGCCAGTAGCTCGTACAACTCCTTCTCGCGGCAGGTGAACCCGAACTGGCGGCTGGCCTCGTCCTCCAGGTGATGGGCCTCGTCCACGATCAGGTGCTCGTAAGGCGGCAGCACGCGCCCACCGGTGGCCGTATCGGACAGCAGCAGCGAGTGGTTGACGATGACGATGTGCGAGCCCTCGGCCTGGCGTCGGGCACGCTGCAGAAAGCACGTGCCCTCGACTACGAACGGGCTGTTGTCGGGCCCGCAGTCCGCTCCCTCCGCGCTGAGGCGGCGCCAGACAGCCTCTTCGGTGGGCGAGAGGCGCAGCTCGGCGCGGTCTCCGGTCTGAGTCTCTTCGAGCCAGACGAGGAGCTTGGACGCCAGGAGCGCCTCGTCGTCGCTCAGGGCTGGGGCCGAGCTCAGGGCGTCGAAGCGGCGCAGGCACAGGTAGTTGCGCCGCCCTTTCAGCTGGCAGGCGCGCAGGTCGCCGTTGCCCATCAGGGCTTGCAACGCCGGCACGTCCTTGCGGGTCAGCTGCTCCTGCAGGTTTATGGTGGACGTAGAGACCACCACGCGGTGCTCGTTGGCCAGCGCCTGGCAGGCGGCCGGGATCAGGTAGGCGAGAGACTTGCCAGTGCCCGTGCCCGCCTCCACCATCAGCCGGCCGCCCGCGTTCTGGGTCGCGCACACGGCCGCCGCCATCTCCTTCTGCACAGCGCGGTCGTCGAAGTCCGCGAAGAGGTCCGGCCGCCCGCGCGCCGAGGCCAGCACCCCGAGCGGCTGTTCTAGCGGGACAGCAAGCGGGTCGGTCCGCGGCGATAGCGGCCGCGGCAGCGAAGGTGCGCTGCGGGCAGCCGGGGCGACGGGCGCTGGGACCATGCGCAGAGAGGCCTCCCAGGTCTCGCCGAAGAAGCCGCGCCAGCGCCAGGACGTTGGGGTCAGCCACTGCGCGATCTGCCCCAGCGCTTCCGCCGGCAGCCGCCGCGCGATGTCGTACAGGGCCAGGAACACCCGGCGTGTCGCCTCTGCGTCGGCGAGGGCGCGGTGCTGCTCCGGGAAATCGATGCCGAAGTGCGCGGCCAGGGCCGCCAGTCCGTACTGGCCGAATGACGGCAGGAGAATGGTCGCCAGCTCCTGCGTGTCGTAAACGGCGTTGGCGTGCCGGATGCCGGCCTTGGCCAGGAACACGACATCGAAGTTGATCGCGTTGTGCCCGACGATTATGGCGTCGCCGAGGAACGCTTCCAGCTCCGCCGCGACGGCTTCCAGCGGCGGCGCCTCTCGCAGCTCCCCGTCCGTGATGCCGGTCAGCGCCTGCACGGCCCCGGCCAGCGGCCGGCGCGGGTTCACCAGGCGGCTGAAGGTGGCGTCGACGCCGTCGCGGCTTGCGGTGAGCGCGGCCGGAGCGCCGAAGCGGACGGCGCCGATCTCGATGATGGTATCGCTGTCCCGGTTGAGTCCGGTCGTCTCCAGGTCGAGGGCAACGTAGTGAGGGCCCAAGTCGCCGCTATTCTAGCACCAGCGGTCGCCTGTGGCCAGAACAAATGGTCGCTTTGGCCCCGCCTTTCGCCCCGCCCTAGCCGGCCGGCAGCAACTCCTCTTCGTACGCCCGCAGGTCGCCGGCGGGCAGCCCCTGGGCCGGGTAGAAGCGGCGGGCCCGCAGCAGCGCCAGCATCTGCTCCTGGTCCCGCAGCTCCTCCTCAAACACCGTGACGAAATAGCCGACGCCCTGCGTCGAGTGACAGTCGCTGGCGCCGATGCCGCGCTTGCCCACCAGCCGCGCCACCCTCAGGGCGAACTGGTTCTCTCGGGCCGCCGTCCCGCCGTTGGCCACCTCGATCTCATCGACAAGGCGGAAGACGGGCATGCGCGCGGCGGCCTCTTCCGGCGTCATGTCGAACGGCGGGCGCCCGTCCCGGCGGAAGTGGACGGGGTCGAAGAAGTGGCGGAACGGGTGGGCGACGATCATGAACCCGCCCACGTCGTCCAGAACGCGGCGCAGCTCGGCCGCGCGGCGGATGCCGGGCACGTACTGCTCCAGCCCGACTACAATCATGTGGCCCAAGTCCGTAGACACTTCCATGCCGCGACAGACGAACAGGCCGCTCTTCCGGCGCAGCTCCGTGATCTGGTGCGCGTCCCAGACGCGGTCGTGCTCCGTGATGTTGACGCCGCTGAGGCCGATCCTCTTCGCCTCCTCGATTAGCTGATCCGGGGTGAGAGACGAATCGGCGGCGCCGCGTACGGTGTGGACGTGCATATCGACGATAGTGCCGGGCATCGGAGATAGAGAGTGCCTTTCCGGGCGTTTGGGTTCATCTTAGCCTGCTGTTCCGCCGAGCCGCCAGTTGGGGCGCTAAGACCCCGGACCACGTTCGATGCGCGTCGCCTCCGCGGCGGCCAGCGTACGCACGGCGAACACGGCCGCCGGCGGCGAGACCAGTCGGCCGGCGAGCGCTCGCGCTTCACGTTCATCGGTTGTCAGGGCGAAGAGCGCCGGCCCGGCCCCCGCCAGGTGCACGTGCCGGGCGCCCGCTTCCAGCATGCGTTTGTGGTGCTCGTCCAGCCCCTGGAACACCTCGCGGGCCGGGCGGTCGAAGGCGTTGTAGATGTCGGCGCCGCTCACCGGGCCAGCGCTGCTCATCACGTGGAGCAAGCGATCGGTGTGAGACCCGTCGCTGAAGTCGCGTGCCGTCAGCGACCCGTACATGCGCCGCGTCTTATCCGGTATTGAGATCGGTGGGATGAGCAGGACGACCCACGCCGCCGGCAGGTCCGCCAGCGGCGTCACGCGCTCTCCGCGGCCTTCCGCCAGGGCCGTGCCGCCGGCCAGAAAGAAAGGGACATCGGAGCCGATCTCCCCGGCCAGGGCCGCCAGCCGGTCGTGGTCCAGGCGCAGGCCCCACAGACCCGACAGCGCCCTCAGCGCCGCCGCTGCGTCGGAGCTGCCGCCGCCCAGCCCGGCGCTGACCGGGATCCTCTTTCGCAGGTGGATCGCCGCTCCCCGCGCCTGGCCCGCGGCATTCTCCAGCAGCCGGGCCGCCTGGATTACGAGGTCGTCCCCGGAGGCCGCGTGGGCCCCTTCCACGGTTAGCGTCACCGCGTCACTCTTCTCGAACAGCAGCTCGTCACACAGGTCGATCGTCTGCATGACCGAC
>JBGQEU010000176.1:0-4180 GCA_041496525.1 Dehalococcoidia bacterium | reverse complement strand
GATGCCGGAGCTGCTCGACGGCTATCCGCCGGACGTCGCCGGCTTCTGGCTGGACGTCGGCCACGCCGAGGTACTGGACCGTCTGGGCTTCATCCCGCACACCCGCTGGCTGGACGAGCTGGTCGGCCGCTGCATCGGCTCGCACGTGCACGACGTAGACGGCCTGGCCGACCATCGGGCGCCGGGCC
This sequence comes from Dehalococcoidia bacterium, assembly GCA_041496525.1. Taxonomy (GTDB): domain Bacteria; phylum Chloroflexota; class Dehalococcoidia; order SM23-28-2; family RBG-16-64-32; genus JBGQEU01. Next base: position 3,992 of record JBGQEU010000176.1, on the reverse strand, counting down.
ACGGTACCGCGGACTGGGGCCACTACGCCGCCCGGCTGCCCGCCGGCGCGCCCCGCGTCTTCGAAATCAACCAGAAGATCCCCGAAGACCAGGTGGCGGCCGCCATCCCCTTCCTCCGCCAGCGCGGCGTCCTGCCGCCAGCCGGCTAACGCTCGGACACCCGTTTGACATCCTTCCACCCCCGTGCTACATTCCGTCCACTATGGAGACACGGAACATGATCGCCGTTGACGTACGCATGATGGCGAAGGCGTTCGAGACGCGCTGCTCCCTCAACGTCGGCATTGACGGCCGGGCCGGAGTTCCCGAATCCCCGTAGTCGCAAGACACTACTCCGAACGAACTCAGGCCCGTCAGGAAACGACGGGCCTGATGCTTTATCCGGACATAGCCGCGGGGCCCGGCCCTGCGCGGAAAGGAGGAACGCGATGTTGGAAGGACGGCTGGTCCGGCTGCGGGCCATGGAGGCCACGGATGTCGAGCGGGCGTACACCTGGATCAACGACCGTGAGGTCACCCGCTTCCTGATGGCCCGCTACCCGCTGTCGCACGCGGACGAGGAGAAGTGGCTGACGCAGGCGTCCCTGGACAACGGCTTCGCCAACGACGTGCGCCTGGCCATCGAGACGAAGGAGGGCGTGCACATCGGCAACACGGGGCTGCACCGCATCAGCCCGGAGGACCGGCACGCCAGCCTGGGTATCATGATCGGCGACAAGTCGTACTGGTCCAATGGCTACGGCACAGACGCCACGCTGACGCTTCTTTGCTTTGCCTTCCACCAGATGAACCTGCACCGTGTCGACCTCGGGGTTTTCGAGTTCAACGAGCGGGCCATCGCCTGCTACCGCAAGTGTGGGTTCGTGGAAGAGGGGCGCCGGCGCGAGGCCTACTATCAGGACGGGCGCTACTGGGACATCGTCTCCATGTCCGTGCTCCGCCGCGAGTTCGAAGCACTGCACGGGGCGGCGGATGCCCACGCCGGGACACCAGTGGATACCGCTTGAGCGGCCGGCGCGGCGGACGGCGCCCCGCACACAGTTCACTTGACGAAACGGACGGCATCTGCCACCGTTAGCTCGCAACAAATCACGTAAAGGAGCCGCCCCCATGAACGATGTCGCCTTCCTCGACGCGACGGCCCAGGCAGAGCTTGTCCGCCAGAAGCAGATCAAGCCGATCGAGCTGGTGGATGCCGCCATCGAACGCATCGAGCGCCTGAACCCGCAGATCAACGCCGTCGTGACGCCGATGTACGAGGAAGCGCGGCGCGTCGCTGCGGGGCGGCTGCCTGACGGCCCCTTCACCGGCGTGCCGTTCCTTTTCAAGGACCTTACGGTGGAGTATGCCGGCGTCCGCATGACGGAGGGGTCGTCGTTCTTGAAGGACTTCGTGCCCGCGGCGGACACGGAGCTGGCCCGGCGGTTCAAGCGGGCCGGCCTCATCGTGGCCGGCAAGACGAACACGCCGGAGTTCGGCCTCCTGCCCACGACGGAGCCCCGGCTGTTCGGCCCCAGCCGCAACCCCTGGGACACCGGCCGCACAACGGGTGGATCCAGCGGCGGCTCCGCGGCGGCCGTGGCTTCGGGCATGGTGCCCTTTGCCCACGGCAACGACGGCGGCGGCTCCATTCGCATCCCGGCGTCGTGTTGCGGGCTGTTCGGCCTCAAGCCGACGCGGGCCCGCAACCCCGGGCAGGGCTACAACCTCCTGGCCCAGGACCACGCCCTCACCCGCTCCGTTCGGGACAGCGCCGCCCTGATGGACGCCATCTGCGGCCCGGAAATCGGCGACCCGTACTGGGCGCCGCCGCCGGCGCGGCCCTACGCGCAGGAGGTTGGCGCGGATCCGGGGCACCTGCGCATCGCCTTCACGTTTCAGACGCCGACGGGCTCGCCCCTTCACCCAGATTGCGTGGAAGCGGTGAAAGACGCTGTCGCCCTTTGCTCTGAGCTGGGCCACGAGCTGGTCGAGGCCGCCCCTGCCATCGAGCCCGGGCCCCTCGTGGAGACCTTCACCAGCCTGTGGGCCGCCGACTGCGCCTACACCATCGACGGGTGGTCCCGCCGGACGGGCCGCCAGCCGGCGCCGGAGCTGTTCGAGACGCTGACCTGGGCGCTGTACCAGGCCGGCCAGAAGACGCCGGCCCTGGACTACCGCCGCGCGGTCGAGGGCTTCGATCTCATGTCGCGCGATATCGCCCGCTTCTTCGGGGGCTACGACCTGTGGCTGACGGCGACGCTGGGCGAGCCGCCCCTGCCGCTGGGCAGCTTCGACTCGCCGCCGGACAACCCGACGCTGGGCTTCGAACGCGCCGCGCAGTGGGTGCCGTACACGCCCATCGCCAACGCCACCGGCCAGCCGGCGATGTCCGTGCCGCTGTACTGGAACAAGGAAGGGTTGCCGGTCGGCGTCCACTTCTTCGGCCGGTTCGGTGATGAGGCCACGCTGTTCCGGCTGGCCGCGCAGCTGGAAGAGGCGCGGCCCTGGGCGCACAAGCGGCCGCCGGTGTCCGCCTAGCCGCTTGACCGGGGTGGGTCTAGGGCCCGGCGGGGTGGTCTATCCACGGTCCGCTATCTGCTAGACAGCACACGCCGCCGCCAGGCTGGAGATGGCGGTGATGCGGCGGGCCATCGTCATCAGCTCCACGAAGCCGTTGGTGCAGTAGCCCAGGGAGATGCCGGTCTGCGGGTCGCCCCAGGCGATCTGCCCGCCCGCGCCGCCGTGGCCGAAGGCCCGCGGGGAGGCGACGCGTCCGAAGCCGCGCTTGTGGGCGTTGCCGTCGTCGCCGGCGACGACGACGCTCAGCCCGCGGTTCACCGGGATGCCGAACACCGGGTCGCAGTGGCGGGCTTCTGTCCGCACTTTCGTGGCGAACTCGATCGTTTCCGGCTTGAGGATTCGCTTGCCCGCCGCCGTTTCGCCGCCGTTGATCAGCGGCTGGTAGAAGAGGGCCAGTTCGGCGGCGCTGGCGATGCCGCCGCCGCCCGGTACGCCCGCGCGCCGGACTTCCGGCCGGTTGAAGCCCAGGATGGCCTCCGGCGTCACCTCGCCCCAGCCTCCGGGCGGCTCCACCGGCTCGCCCACCCAGCCCACCCCCGCCACCCGCGGGTCGTGCTCCGGCGGCAGACCGATGAACAGCTCGCGCAGGCCCATCGGCCCCGTGATGCGCTCGCGGATGAAGGTCTGGTAGTCGTTGCCGGTGCGTCTGTAGATGATCTCGGACAGCACCCAGTGCGCGGATGTCGCATGGTACTCGAAGCGGCTGTCAGGCTCCCAGTTCAGCCGCCAGCGCGAGAACGCCTGCAGCAGCTTTTCGCGGTCTCCCCAGTGCCCCGGCGCGAACGGCGCGTACGGGAAGCCGCCTGTGTGCAACAGCACCTGCTGCACGGTCACGGCTGCCTTGCCGTTGGTGCCGAACTCCGGGATGATGTCCGAAACCCGCTCTTCCAGCCGCAGCAGCCGCTCTTCGAAGAGGAGCCAGACGGCGGCGGCCACGACTGCCTTTGTGCTGGAAAAGATGCAGTACAGCGTCTCGTCCGTGGCCGGGCGCTCGGCGCCGCCCTGGATGGCCCTGCCAAAGGTCCGCAGGCCGGCCAGCTTGCCATGCCGCGCAACGGCCACCTGCGCGCTGGGCAGGACGCCCTGGTCGACGTCCCGCCGGGCGCGGGCGAACACTGCCTCCAGCCTCTCGGGGTCGATGCCTGCGGCCTCCGGCTTCGCCGTGGTGTGCCTGGCTTCAATCATCGGCGACTCTCCTGATGAAGATGGCGCCTATTATAGCGCCCCGTGGCTGGCGCGCCCCGTTGCCGCTAAAGTTGCGTCCAGAAGGGCGCATGCATATACTTGTGCGGGTGATAAATTTCACATACTTCTGCCATATAATCGCGGCGCCAGAAGCGCCCTGAATTCGCCCCAGGAGGTTGGCCTATGCCCCACATCATCTGTCTCGCCAAGCAGGTACCTGACCCGGAGACCCCCGCCTCCCAGTT
>JBGQEU010000175.1:0-4225 GCA_041496525.1 Dehalococcoidia bacterium | reverse complement strand
TCGCTGGCCAGGGCGCGTCGCAGGGCCTTTCTGGTGTTGCCGTAGGCGTGGGCGATGCGGACCGGGCGCCCGGCCGGTCTCACCCTGGCTGCGCCGTGCGGCCCTGGGCAGCTAGGTGCTGCACCTGCTGCGTGCGCAGGCCGTACTGGGCGGTCGCCAGCTCCAGAATCTGTCGCAGCGTATAGGTGCCATGCTGCTGATCGATCGCCACTTTCTCCAGGTCAGCGGGGATGAGGTCGTGCAGGAGGTTGGAGAAGCGGCGGTGAGCGACCTGGAGAGACATCGTGGCTTCCCTCAGCGATGCGAAAGCGGCCCGCTGGAGGCAGGGCGGCTGGGGCAGCGATAGGGCGCGCGCCGTGAGCGTGCCGTAGTAGAAGTTGAGGTCGTCCACGGTGCGCTCCAGGGCCCGCTTCACAGATTCGCCGTCCGCTGCTTCGGCGGTGAAAAGGTCAGGGTCCAGCGGCGCCACCGCCTCCATCAGGCCGGCTCGGGCCTTTTGCAGGCGGCGGAGGATGTCCCGCAGTTCCAGATCAGGCTGGGAGTTGCCCTCAGTCATGTCCGCCCGCCAGGTCCAGGGGCCGCCGCGCCGCGAAGCCGGCCTCCAGCTCGTGCCACCAGCGGATGTGTTCCTCGCCCAGCTTCCAGCAGAGGTACACCTCTTTTCCGCCCATCTCGGTCCGGAAGTCGATGAGCCCCATGTCGATGTCCTTCACCTCGCAGCCCAGCTCGTGCACCTGCTCGATCATTTCGTTGACCTCTCGGGCGGTTCGTTCGATCCCTTCCCGGGCCCGCCGCAACTCGCTGTCCAGAAGATGGCCGTTAGATCTCATCTTACTTTCCAGCTCCACCGCCGTCCGGCGTAAATGGTCATGCTCCAGCTTCCGCTCGCGCATCTCCAGGAGGAGACGTGTCAATCGCGATAGTAGCCCTTCGGCCTCTTCCAGGCTGAAACGGCGGGGAGGCATGGCGCGGAATCAAGTATATGAGCACGGAAGGACAGCGGGCAACGGGCTCCAGGCTGCCGGTGTAGAACCGGCTACTTCGCGCGCTTAGGGCGCCGCAACCGGTCTGGCGCGGACGCGCATTCCCTGCTTCTTCAGGATGCGGGTGCTGAACAGCACGTCGTGAGGGTACGTCTCCAGTCCCGCTTCGTGTGATATTGCCTGAATCCGGGTTAGCACCTCTGCGCGGGACATGCCGTGGACCATGGCGAAGACGTTGTAGGGCCAGCCGGGCGCCCGGGGCCGCCGGTAGCAGTGGGTGATCTCCGGCCACCGGCCCAGCTTCCGCCCCACCGCGCTCACCAGGCTGTCCGGCACGTCCCAGACGGCCATGCCGTTATGGGTGACGCCCAGCGCGTAGTGGTTGGGCACGGCGGCCAGGCGTTTGATCACCCGCCGTTGCAGCAACTCCTGGAGCATCTCCAGCACGCGCTCCTCGCTGGTCCCCAGGCGCTCGGCGATCTCCCGATACGGCGCCGGGACCAGCGGCAGGCCCTCCTGCACGATGAGCAGCAGCGCGCGCTCGTCCTCGCTGAGAACGCCGTTTCGCGTTTCCTGTCCCGTGTCGCCCGTCTCGCTCATCAGACCGGCAGCTCGTAGTAGAACTCGACCCGGTACTCTTCGAGCGTCGGCAGGTTGATGACGCGCAGGCCCGTTTCTTTCTCGATCTCGGCGATCACGCGGCCGATGTCCGCGGCGTCCTCCGAGGAGAGGACGAACCAGAGGTTGTACGCGTGGGTGCGCTCGTAGTTGTGGGAGACTTCGGGGTGGCGGTTGATGGCGGCGATGACCTCGTCCAGGCGGTCCGGCGGCGCCGCGACGGCGCACAGGGTGCGCTCGCCGCCCAGTTGCGGGGCGTTTAGGATGGCGCCGAGGCGGGTGAGGGCGCCCGCATCCAGCAGGCGCCGCAGCCGGCCGATGACCTCCCCCTCCTCGATCTCCAGCGCATCGGCGACCTCCCGGTAGGGACGGGGTGACCGGGGGACGCCCTTCTGGAGACGGTTGATCAGGAGCTTATCGGTGCGGTCCAGGGCGAGAGAGGCGGACGCGTGCTGCTGCGGCATGGCATCTCAATTGTGGCATGCGCCCGGCAAGGCGGCAAGGAGAGCGCCGGCACTGAGATCGCCGCCGCAGCGGATGGCGTGACCGCTACACGCCCGCGGGCAGCGCGGAGACTTCGACGGGCGCGTAGCGGGTCACCGCCTCGAAGAGGTCCAGGGCCGAGCGGTCCTCGCTGATGCCGCGCAGCGGGCCGCCGCCGGCAGATAGCAGCCGGTCGCGGACGAAGAATCGCGCCACGGCGGCCTTACGGGCAGAGCCGGATTGCCGCAGCTCGTCTTCGGCGGCTTCCAGCAGCAGCGCCGCCTGGGCCAGGTCCGACAGCCAGGCGCTGACGCGGCGGGCGTGCAGTTGGCGCACGTCGTCGGTCGTCCTGGCCAGGAAGGCGATGATCTCCTGCGCGTCGCGGCGGGCCTGGGCGACGGCGTCCCTGATAGCGTTCAAGGCCGGGTGCTCGGTCGTCGCCAGGACGCGGTCCACGCGGTCCAGCAAGGCATCGTGCGCGCTGTCCTTGGCCATGGAGCGGAGGACGTCCAGGCAGATGATGTTCTCGGTGCCCTCCCAGATGGTGTGGCACTGGGCGTCGCGGAGCTGGCGGGCCACCGGCCAGGTCTCGATGTAGCCGTTGCCGCCCAGCATCTCCACGGCCTGACTGGCCAGCTCCAGTCCGCCGCGGGCGCCGCGGAACTTGGCCAGCGGCACAAGTATGCGGTAGAGGCGGCGGCCCTTCTCATCGCCGCTGCCGCCGGCCAGCGATGCCGTCTCGAAGGCCAGAGCCGACGCCGCTTCCAGCTGGACGGCCATCTGGACGAGCGTCTCACGCACCATTGGCAGCTCGTCCAGCCGCTTGCGGAAGGCGGTGCGGTGGGCGGCGTAGATGGCCGCTTCCAGGAAGGAGCGGCGCATGATGCCGAGCCCCATGGTAGCCACGCCCAGGCGCGACCCGTTGACCATGCTCATCATGCGGTTGATGCCGCGGGCCTCGGAGTCGCCCTCCACCTTCGGGTTGCTCATGATATACGCCTCGGCGTCCACGAAGTCCACCTCGGCCGTGGGCACGGACTTCGTGCCCAGCTTGTCCTTGAGCCGCTTGATGCGGATGCCGTTGCGGGAGCCGTCCGCGCGCTCGGCGGGCACGAGGAACAGGGCGAGGCCACGCAACCCCTCCGGCGCGCCGGCCGGCCGGGCCAGGGTGGCGATGGCCCTGGCGTCCACGTTGGAGCAGAACCACTTGGAGCCGTTGAGGAGCCACCTGTCGCCTTCCTTGGTAGCGATGGTCTCGCTGGTGGCCAGGTCAGACCCGCCGCGGATCTCGGTCATGAACATGGCGCCGTCCCAGGAGCCGTCGAAGGTGGGCGATTGCAGGTGGGGGAGTACGTGCTCTTTGACACCGGGTGGCGCATAACGGGCGACAAGCGATTCGACGCCGCCGGTCATGCCGGTCGAGCAGACCATCCCCGTGTCCGACTGACTGAGCAGGTAGGTGAAGGCGGACCCCAGCGCCGTGGGGATGTCCCGGCCCGCTCTGGCGCCCACGCCGATGGGCCCCTGGTCCCAGATGTCCCTCTTCTGGGCGATGGCGTCCGGGTGATGCACGATCTCGCAGGCCTCGTTTCCCCAGGCGTCGTAGCGTTCCAAACGGGGTGGATTGCGGTCGATGACCTCCGCCCGCCCGGCGATGGGCCCGCCGCACAACTCGCCCCAGCGGATGAGAACCCCCTCCGCCCAGTCACGGTCCTCCGGCCCGACGTAACGGTGCATCAGAGACCGAACGTTGGGGTCGATAAGGTACCAGTTCAGGCCGATGGCGGAATCGAAGGCGGAGTAATCGATGGCTTCGTCTTGCCGCCTGGCAGTCTCGCTTGTCATGTCCTACCTCGGTTCGTGCCGGCGCCGTCGGCCGGCTGCTACTGAGTTGCCGTGGGAATAGGTTCGGCTTTCAACAATTCTACGTCGAAGACCAGGGTCGAGTTGGCGGGGATTGTGGGCGGGCGGCCCTGGGCGCCATAGGCGAGGTCCGGCGGGATGATGAGCCGGCGCTTGCCGCCGACCTTCATGGTGGCCAGGCCTTCGTCCCAGCCTGGAATCACCTTGCCGATGCCAAGGGCGAAGACGATTGGCTGGCCGCGGTCGATGGAGCTATCGAACTTGGTGCCGTCAGATTG
>JBGQEU010000174.1:0-4236 GCA_041496525.1 Dehalococcoidia bacterium | reverse complement strand
TCTCGCAATCTGGTATGGTCATTCACTGGTACCGCCTGCGGGAGCGGGGCTGGCGCACGAGCCTGGTGATCAACGGCGTCGGCGCGGTGGGTACGGCGATCGTGGCTTTGATCATCGCCAGCACGAAATTTCTCGATGGCGCCTGGCTTTCGATCCTGATGATGGCAGCGCTCGTCGTCATGTTCTCCCTCATCAACCGCCATTACCGCTGGTTCGAAAGCAAGCTGAGGGTGGACGAGAGCCGATTGCCCGCCGGCGTGCCGACGGCTGTGCCCGTGGAGCCGGGCGGGCCGCGGGACCACGTCATCGTGCCCGTCGACGACGTCAACAAGATCACGATGGGCGCCATCGGCGTGGCGCGCGCCATCTCCAGCCGGATCACGGCGGTGCACCTGACGGACGAGCGGGGAGAGGCCGAACAGTTCCGTGAGAGGTGGAGCCGGGCGGCGCCCGACGTGCCTCTGCTCATCATCGAGTCGCCTTACCGGTCCTTCGTGGCGCCGATGCTGGCGTTCCTGGAGTCGCTGGAGGAGACGGAGGCGGATCAGCGGGTCGTGCTGGTGCTGCCGAGCTTCGTGGCCAGGCACTGGTGGGAGAAGCTCCTCCACAACCGCGACGTCCTGCGGCTGAGGCCGTTCCTGGAGGGCCGTCCGAACCTGCGGATCGTGGACTTCCCTTACCGGCTCACGGAGCGCGGCCTAGGCGCCCAGGCGGGCCAGTAGCCCGTCCAGTTCCGCCCTCGTCGTCACGCGCGCCGCCAGCCGGACGAACTCCCCAGGTGAGCCTGCCTTCTCAAGCAGCGTCTGCAGCTTGGGGCCGATGGGGTCGATGGAGGCGGGCGTGTCGGCGTAGGAGCCGTGGAAGGCGAAGTAGGCCTGGTTGAGGCGGCGGATGTAGACGCCGTGCGCCTCGAACTCGTCGCGCTTCTGGGCCATGAGGGTCTCCGCTTCGTCGATCTTGCCCGCTGTCAGGAGATCCTCTACCTGGCGCCGGAGCGCCCGCATCTCCGCGGTGAAGTCGAACGTGCCGGCGCTGCCTGACGGCGCGGGCGTGGCGGACGGCGAAGGCGTGGCGGACGGCGTCACCGAAAGGTCGCCGTATCGCTGGAAGTACAGGCGGGCCAGCTCGTGCCCGCCGATGCTGGCCACGCTCTCGTTCAGCGTGCGCGTTTCGTCGCCGGAGAAGTAGCTGCTGCCGAGCGGGAAGAAGTAAAGGTACTGGTGCAGCCACTCGTGGATGACGGTGTCTATGAGCGACCCATATGAGTCCATGTCGGAGACGACGCTGGGGTAGGTCGCCACGCCGCCGGTGTTCACCACCAGCGCCGAGACGCCCGCGTCCGCCGCCTCTGCGCTGCGCTCGATCGCGGCCACAGTCTCCAGTCCAAGCCCGGGCGACAGCAGGTATGACCGCTCCAGCTCAATGTGGCTGCGCGGCGAGATGACCAGGACCCGCGGCGGCTGGTCTGGCTCGAAGTCTACCGGCGGGAAGACGATGTCCATGTCCGTGAACGGCGGCGGGCCCATGACCAGAGCCTGGTCCGTGAGCAGCTGAGTGACGCGGCCCTCGACGATGTCTTGCACCGTCTTCTTGATGTCGTCCCGCTCACTGCGCAGCGCCGCGGCCTCCGGCGCCGAGGCGGGGTCGCGCTCCTTCTCCAGGATCCGGCCCGTCAGGTCGAAGTAGCGCCGCAGGACCGCTTCCGGGTCGTCCGGCGAGTGGTCTCTGAACAGCCCGCCGATCTTGTACAGCCACTTGCCCGGGGCGTGGCGGATCTCCCAGGCCAGCACGTTGTAGCCGTGGTCCGCGGCCGCCGCCTCCACCGGGTCGGACGGCCCCATCGCGTCGTAGACCGCCAGGCCTCCACCTGCAGCGGCGCCCGCCAGCACCACCAGGGCTGCGATATAGGCCGCCAGGATGCCACGCATGGCTTCATCTTCTCACACGGTGCTGGTCGGTTCGCGGCGAGAAACGGTCGCCGGGGGTATTGACAGCAAGCAACGTTCGTGGCAAACTCCTACTAAGTCGATAGGAATTCAGGATATGAAGCTATCTTCGCGCGGCGATTACGCCACCAGGGTGATCATGGAGCTCTCCGCCAGTGAGGGACCGAAGGCGCTCTCCGTGCACGATCTCGCCTCACGGACCGGGATTCCTGCCAAGTACCTGGAGCAGATCATGCTGCGTCTGCGGACGGCGGAGGTGGTTCGTAGCCGCCGCGGCGTGCACGGCGGCTACGAACTGGCGCGGGGGCCAGAGGAGCTTACCGTGGGCGAGGTGATCCGGGTGATGGACGGCCCGCTGGCGCCCAGCCCCTGCGCCAGCCAGTCGGCGCACGTGCCCTGCCCGGCCTATCGCTGCCCGACGGAGGCTGGGTGCGTCCTGCGTGGCCTCTGGCTGGACGTGCGCGACGCCATTTCCAGCGTTCTGGACCGGACGACTTTCGCCGAGCTGGCGGAGCGCCAGCGGCGCAGCCTGGCCGGCGCCCGGCAGATGTACGTCATCTAGAGCACACACATGGACAACGAACCGGCGACCCCGAACAACGGCGAGCGCGCCATCCTGGCCGAAGTCCTGCGCGCCATCCGGCGCGTGCAGCACGGCTACGTCCAGGTCATCGTCCAGGACGGGCGCGCCGTGCAGATCGATACCATGGAAAAGAGGCGCCTTGACCGCCCGCACCCCTGAGCCTGCGCGCTCCGCGGCTGACCAGACAACTGGAGGCCCCTCGCCAAGAGCGAGGGGCCTTTCGTTTGGCTGCGCCTGTACGGGCCCCCGCACGGCGGGGGCGCAGGGCAGCGAGCGGTTCTGAAGAGCGAAGGAGTCTGGCATGAAGAAGATCATAGTGTTTCTGGCCCTGGCGGTGGCGGCCGTCCCATTGCTGGCCTGTGGCGATGATTCGGTCCCCGACGGCGGCGCGCAGGCGGCCGGCGGGGCGGCGGCATCGGTGACTCCCACGGAAGAGCCCACTACCCTGCGCCTCGGCTACTTCCCGAACATCACGCACTCCCAGCCCATCGTCGGCCTGTCCCGCGGCACCTACGCCGAGCAGCTCGGCCCCAATGTCAAGCTGGAGACGAAGACGTTCAACGCCGGCCCCTCCGTCATCGAGGCGCTCTTCGCCGGCGAGATCGATGCTTCGTTCATCGGCCCCAACCCTGCCATCAACGGCTACGTCAAGTCGGACGGGAAGGCGCTCCGCATCATCGCCGGCGCCACCAGCGGCGGCGCTCTCCTGATCGTGCGACCGGACGCGGCGATCAACTCGGCCAAGGACCTCGCAAATAAGAAGATCGCCAGTCCGCAGTTGGGGAACACGCAGGACGTAGCCCTCCGCGCCTACCTTCAGGCCAACGGGCTGGGGGCGAAGGAGAACGGCGGAAACGTCAGCGTGATACCCACCGCCAATCCGGACATCCTCACGCTCTTCAAGAAGGGCGACATTCAGGGGGCCTGGGTGCCGGAGCCCTGGGCCACGCGGCTCATCAAGGAGGCCAGCGGCAAGGTCCTGGTGGACGAGCGAGACCTCTGGCCCAACGGGGACTTCGTGACCACGCACCTGATCGTCAGCACAGGCTTCCTCGACAAGCACCCGGGCGTCATCGAACGGTTCTTGCGGGCGCATGTTGACGTGACGCAATGGACCAACGCGAACCCAGAGGAGGCCAAGAAACTGGTGAACGACGGCATCAAGCAGGTGACTGGCGCGGCCCTGCCGCCGGAGGTGGTCGACTCGGCGTGGAAGAACCTCCGGATCACCTACGATCCCATCGCCTCGAGCCTGCGCAAGTCCGCCTCGGATGCCTTCAAGCTGGGCTTTCTCGGGAGCAACGAGCCTGACCTGAGCAAGATCTACTCGCTGGACCTCTTGAACAAGGTTCTGAAGGAGAAAGGCCTGCCGGAGGTAGGGCAGTAGGAGGCTGGTATGACGCTCGTCGCGGAGCCTGAGGCAGTCGGCGAACAGGGCGGGAGCCCCCGCTCCTTGCTGTCCCTCCTCGGCGTTCGGAAGCGCTTTCTGACCAAGCGCCACAACACGACGGCGCTGGACCGCGTCTCTCTCCATGTCCGGGAGAGCGAGTTCGTCTGCGTCGTGGGGCCGTCTGGCTGCGGGAAATCGACTCTTCTCAACATAATGGGTGGTTTCGACCAGCCCGATGATGGGGTGGCCCTGTTCGAGGGCCATCCCATCCGGGGCCCCGGTCCCGATCGCGTGGTCGTCTTCCAGGAGCCGGCGCT
>JBGQEU010000173.1:0-4262 GCA_041496525.1 Dehalococcoidia bacterium | reverse complement strand
TTTGGGCGGGGTCGTGGCAGAGGCTGCACGTCACATCGGTCCGTCCCTCGTGGCTGGCTGGCAGCGGCGCCAGCCGGCCTTCACTGTGGCACGAGGTACACCCGCCCTTGACGTCGGAGTGGTCCAGCATCGTCCGCGTTACGCTCGGCGGCGTTTCAACTGCATCGTGACAGCGCAGGCACTGGTCATCCGTCGTGTCCTTGTGGCCGCCCGCCAGAGGCGTCAGGCGGCCCTCCCCGTGGCAGAAGCTGCACTCCTGCCAACCTTCGATGCGATGAGGCACGACCGCCGCCGCCAGGATCCGGGTCTCGTGGCAGACCATGCACGTGGCCACGGAACCGCTGGGGTGGTCCGCCGGGGGGATGACGCGCTGCTCGGCGTTATGGCATGAAGTGCAGCCTTCCGCGCCGGAGGTCTGGGACGGGATCTGGGGTGGTACCTGCCGGACGACGTCGCCGTGACAGAGGGTGCAGAGTCCCTGCGTGACGGTATCGCCGGGCGCGTAGTGGACGGTGACAGGCGGCGGCGGCGGCGCCGGCGCGTGGCAGCTCTCGCAGGCCTGCCCCACCAGAGACGCGTGGCTGTCGGGCAGGAGCCATCCGCCATCGAGGCGGTGGCAGTTCTCACACAGGAAGCGCTGCAAGACGACCGGCCGGTGCGCCAGACCGGCGGCTTCAGCGGGCCGGCCCTGGTCCGTCTGCTCTGGCGGCGTTGCCGCTGGCGACGGCGCGGGTGTGGCAGTCGCAGCCGGCGAGGGAGGACCAACGCTGCTAACATCAGACCAGCCCGTGCGAGCGGCCAGCAGGATACCCGCGAAGATCAACAGCAAGACGACCGCCCGCGCCCTCATGATACGAACCTCTTCCGCACGAGGACGATGAACTTTCGGGCCCACGCCGCCGACCTCAGGCCCGCCCGGGCCCGGACCTTAGCGATCGCGCGCCGAACGACGCCCGGACTCGCCGGCGCGGGCGCCCGGGGACGGTCCAGCCGGGGCGTCTCCGCACCTCCTCCGGCCGCCTCCAGGCGCGTCCACTCCAGGGCGTGCTCCTCCGCGTAGCGCCGGGCGCTCAGCCTGCCGGTGAAGATGGACGGGTTGAAGGGGAAGACCCACGGCGCCAGGTGCACATTGAACATGTGCATGACGAGGATCCAGCCCACGGCCAGTATCGCCTCGTCGCCGTGGAGGGTTAGGGCCACCCTCACGGCCTGGCCGGGCAGGAGATGCGTGACGGCGACCGGGAACATCAGGGCCAGACCGGAGCCGCCGATGATGGCGATCCCCCAAAAGACCGCCCAGTAATCGAACTTTTCCAGATAGCTGAAACGATCGAATTTCGGTTTCTGCGGCGCCAAGCCCAGGAAGTACTGAACCGTCCGAAGGGCATCGATCAGGTCCTGGAACGTGGGTACCATCCGGAGGCAGCCCAGGCGCCGCTGGACGCCGATCCGGTAGGAGAGGTACCCCAGGTGATACGCGCAGTCTGCCAGCATGATGAAGCCGGCCACGTGATGGATGTCCCGCACCGTCTCCAGGCCGCCGAGGGAGTCCACCCACCACTGGCTGACGCCGAGATCGCTGAATTTTTGTGGCAAACCGGTCAGCGCCAGCACAATGAAGCTGCTCATCATGAGCAAGTGTTGGACGCGCTGATGCGTGTCGAAGCGGACCACCTGTGCATCGGCGCGCGACCGCGGCCCGGCCTCCAGCACACCGGCCTGCTGCCGGCTAGCCTGAACGGCCATCGCCTACGGTCCTCACAAAGCGAGACCGCCACCAGCGGACGAGCCAGCGCAGCATCTCCAGCTCCACATGAATGATGCCGAATGCCAAGGTGGCGGCGGTAAGCGTCATCAGGAAGAGCCCGGCGAAGTAGGGGGTCGAAAGGAAGTTGGCCGAGGGAGGCTTGTGGCCCAGCGACGCCTCCACGAAGCTGGGGGTGGCCCCGGAATGGCATTGGGCGCAGGCCGCCGCCCGGTCATCCTCTGTCCACTGCCGTACCAGTTGTATGTAATGCGGGTTGCCGTGACAGTCGCCGCAGGCCGGCGCCCTGTCATCGCCCAGCTTAGCCATCGTGCCGTGAGGGCCGTCGCGGAAACCCTCGTAGGCGTCGGGATGGCACTCCTGGCAGGCGACGGGGTCAGCGGCGCCCGGGCGGCCGAGGCTGTCTGGCTTGGGGTGGGGCAGAGCGGATTGTACGAGGTGACAGTCCACGCACTCCAGCCCTTTATGGGCGGAGGCACCGAAGGCCTTCGGCTCTACGGCGCTTATCGTCCGCTCTTGCCCCACGCTGGCCCGCACGATTAGCTCCTGGCCGTGGCAGGCCAGGCAGAGGCCGTTCGGTGTGTGGGCGCCGGTGGCCGGTGTCGAAGGCTCGGCGCCCGCCGAAGCCAGGCCGATGAACGAAGCCGCACTGACGGCCACGAGGGCGAACCAGATCCGCCACCTTAGAGCCGGCGCCACGGCGTCTCCACCTTCCCGCCCACGCTACAGGGGCACGGCCAGGCGCGCCGCGTAGCCGCCTGCCGCCAACAGGACCACGCCGCCGAGTGCGGTCACGGTGCGGGCGCTGATTGAAGGCAGGAGCCGGACCCGGTAAAGGTCCCGGACGGCCCCGGCCAGCAGGAACAGCCCCAGCCCCAACACGAGACAGCCGGTCACGAACTGGGTGGCTGTTGTCATGACTGCCATCGCTCAACACTCCTTCCGTTGTTCCCTCAAGGAGCCCCTCAAATATCCCCGGCGCTGATGATCCCGCGCCGGAGGGCGTACTTGAGAAGCTCCAGCCGGTCATGGAAGCCCAGCTTCTCCATCAGCCGGGCGCGCACGTTGTGAATCGTCCGCTTGCTCAGGCGCAATATCTCGGCGATCTCATGGTTGGTGTGGCCCGCGGCTGCGAGACAGAGGATCTCCTTCTCGCGGTCGCTTAGCACGTCGTACGCGTCCTCGAGGTCTCCCCTGCGCGTCTTGCACACGTAGTTGCTCACCAGCAGGGTGACGATGGAGGCATTGACGTAGTTGTGCCCCTTGCTGACGCAGCGGATGGCGTTGACAACCTCCACCGGCTCGGCCTCCCGGGTCAGGTAACCATCGGCCCCGGCCCTCATGGCCAGGAGGAAGAACTCTCCGGAGCCCTGGGAAGCCAGCACCAGGATGCGCAGCCCGGGGATGGCGCTCTTGACAGTGCGCATCATGTCCAGCCCGCCGCCGCTGTCCAGGCAGAGGTCAGTGACGATGACCTGCGGGCTGAATTCGTCGATCATGACGAGTGCGTCGTCAATGCCGGCCGCCTCCGCCACCACCTCCATGTCGCTCTCCGCGTTGATGATGGCCCGCAGGCCGCCGCGCATCACCGGCGCCTCATGGCAGAGCATGACGCGCAGCCTGGTTCCGCCTCCGCCTGATCTTCCGTTGTCTTTCATGTGCCCGCTCCTGACGCGTGTGTAGACAAGACCCGGACAATCTGCCTATCGCCGCATGGCCGGTCTGAGTACCACCCATCCCCAGAAGAATGGGATGGACACCAAAAGCGCCCCGAGCAGAATGAGCCCGGTGCCGGCGCCGGCCCGCCCGAACCAGAACAACAGGAGGTAGCAGACCACGAAGCCGCCGAGGAAAACGCTCCACAGGGACGCCACGGTCAGCAGTAGCCACAAGCTGGCCAACGCCGCTATTCTGGCGACCCTGGCGGCCACGGGGCCGTCCCTGCCGAGTCTCGGCAACACATTGCCGCTCCGATTCCAGGCGATGGCACCGATTACACCCAAGACCAACGTGAGAAGAGGCAGATCAATCAAGAAAACGTGACTCGTGCCGTCCATCTTCCTTGCCTCCTGTTCCGACGCAGCAACCCCGGTCTCTCTCTTGTTTCTCTCCACAACCAACGTAGTGCCCTCTCGGTGGGAGCAACAATGGCGCCGAGGCGTCTTTGCGGGCCGACGCTGGTCTCCAATCGTCTCCACTCCGGTACCTCTTTCCTGATCTCCACGCACACTCTGACACCGACGGTGGTGCCCCGGCCTCGGCCAGTAGTCGGGTTTTGCCTCAGTCTTCAGATAGGTACGTGTCATTAGGTCTAGTACCAACGATTCTGGACAGGCATTTGTGAAGCTGTGCACAATATCCGTGGGTGGGTGCGACGGAGAGGAGGCCGGGAGGCTATGGAAGTGATCCGGGTCGCACTGGCCGATGACCACGCGCTGCTCCGAGAGGGCATGCGGAGGCTCCTGGAGCAGGAGCCGGACATGGAGGTTGTGGGCGA
>JBGQEU010000172.1:0-4275 GCA_041496525.1 Dehalococcoidia bacterium | reverse complement strand
ATCTCGTGACCGGTAACGCCATAGATAGTTCAGGATAGCCGCCAGATTCACGGCGACCCTCTCCTTCCTTGCGTTCGGGCCAGCACGAAGCTGCCCACCACGGCTGCCACCACCGTGATGGCCAGCCCAATCTCCATGACCCTAAGCACATCGATCCCGCCTTCAGACTGCGCCGTCGCCGGCTGATAGCTCAGTGCCGAAGGGGACGCCACGGCGAGGCCATTGGTCACAGTGGCGGCGGATCCGATGACGCCGGGCGGCGGTGTGGGCGGGGAAGCGAATACTTGGCCGTCCGGCCCGCCACCTCCGCTCGATGTGCCGCCACCCCCGCCTTCGCCTCCGCCCACGCTTCCGGCCACGGCTCCGATCGCAGGTGTAGACGCTGGTGCGGCAGCGGCTTGTGGTGGGGGGGCGCCACGGTCCGCGGATGTATCCGCCGATTTCTCTTGCATCTGCAGCGCCGCCGGGCCGGCCGCCGTCTGGGCGCCGTTGCCTCCGCTGCCTCCGCTGCCGGCGAGGTCTACGATCAGCACGACTGCCAGGGCCACGGCCAGGCCGGCGCCGGCCAGGCGCAGGCCCGCAGTGACGGCCGGCAACCCGGCCACCGGCCGCCGTCCCGCCGGGCGGGCGGCCTGCTCCGGCGTCAGCGCGAAGGACCGGGGCGGTGCTACCTCCGGCAAGCCTGCCAGCGTCAGGACCGTGGCCCGCAAGTCCTCGAGTACGCGGCCGCAGGCCTCGCAAACCGCCAGGTGCGCCTCCAGATCCGCGGCCCGCGGTCGCGGAAGCTCGCCGTCGATGTAGGCGGAGAGGTCGTCGCGAAAGCGCCGGTGCCCGTCGAACCAGATAAGCCTCATGTGTCCTCACTACTGGGACGAAATCTCGAAGGCAAAAGTTCCCGCTGCGCCCGCAACAGCGATCGCAGGCGCAAGCGGGCGCGGTTTAGGCGCGACTTCACGGTGCCCAGCGATATGCCCATGACCTTCGCGATCTCGGAATACTCGAACCCCTGCACGTCACGCAGGATGACAGCCAGGCGCTGTTCCGACGGCAGGCTGGAGATCGCCGTTTGCAGGAGAGCGGCCAGTTCGGCCGTTTCCAGCCGCTCGTCGGGGCCGGGCGCCGGGCTGGCCACATCCACCGGCCGCTCGTCGTCGCCCTCGCCGCCGCCGCGCTCGAGCGAAACAGCGGGACGAGAGCGCCGGCGCCGCAGCTCGTCGAAGCAGGTGTTGGCGGCGATGCGGAAGAGCCAGGCGCGGAAGGCGCCGTCGCGGAAGCGACCAAGCGACCGGTAAGCGGAGATGAACGTCTCCTGGGCACCGTCTTCGGCCGCCGGCGCGGAGCCGAGCATCCGCAGGCAGAGGTTGTAGACCGCTCCCTGATAGCGCTCCACCAGGACGTTGAAGGCTGCGAGGTCGCCGTTGCGGGCGCCAGCGATGAGGTCCGGCTCGTCGGGATACGTTGGCACGCAGGCACATTCTAACAGCAGGACGGGAGCCTTACAGACCGCCGAGGAAACCGTTCGGACCAGATTTCGTCTATTTCAGTTGGAGGCGGCGCTCCTGATATAATGGCAAGGTACGAATGACCAACCTTGAAGACACCGACGACGGCCTGGGCGGCGGTGAGGCGGGAGGCCACGAGCCGTCGCCGACCCCGGCGTACGATCCCCTGCTGATATCCTGGGAAGAGGCGCCGGCATCCACTCGCTATTCTCCCGCGGACCTAGACGACCCGCTCTTCCCCGCGACTACGGCCCCGCCATCCGAAGAGGCGGGTGGCTGGCAGATGCCGCCGCCGTCGCCCTCGGCCCAGCCGTATCCCGACCGCTACCAGCGCGAATATCAGGAGCGGATGACGGAGCTGCAGCGGCGGCTGCGCGAAGAGACGATTACGATACCCCGGCGGCCCCACCGCTGGGCGGTTACGGTCCGCGAGCTGGCAGAGACGCTGCTCCTGGCCCTCTTAATCTTCCTGGCCGTACGCGCCTCCTTGCAGAACTTCCGGGTGGAGGGCGCCAGCATGGAGCCGAGCCTGGAGAACGGGGAGTACCTCATCGTCAACAAGCTCTCGTACGCCCAGCTGGACCTCGGCATCTTCGACTGGCTCCCCTTCTTCGATTCCGGGAACGACCCGATGCGCCATGTCTGGTCGTCGCCGCAGCGGGGCGACGTGATCGTGTTTCTGGCGCCGACGAGCCCCAACCGGGACTTCATTAAGCGCATCATCGGAGTGCCCGGTGACACGATCCACATTGACGAAGGGACAGGCAAGGTCAGCGTCAACGGCCAGGTCCTGAGCGAGCCCTATATCCGCGGCACGACGAGCTGCAACGCTATTTGCGACAAGGTGATCCCGAAGGCGAACACGCCGGAGTCGCAAGCTGCCTGCGGCTCCGACGCCTGCTACTTCGTGATGGGCGACAACCGCCAGAACAGCAGCGACTCGCGACAGAACTGGCTGGTGCCGGAGGAGAACATCGTCGGCAAGGCGCTGATCACGTACTGGCACCAGGGCGGCCCGGAGCTGGACCTGGCGCCCAACCACAGCATCGGCGCGGCGCAAGAAGCGGCGGCGCAGGAGTAGCGTGGCCGGAAGCGGGGCCTCGCCGCAATCGTCGGAGATGCTGCTGCGGCAGGCCGGAGCGCTCCTGGAGGGGCACTTCCAGCTCTCGTCCGGGAAGCACTCACCCCTCTATGTGGAGAAGTTCCGTCTTCTGGAGCGGCCGCAGCAAACGGAGGAGTTGTGCCGGATGATCGCCGAATGGGCGCGCGGTCCTTCCCTGGAAGGATCGCCGCAGCTCGTGGCGGCGCCGACGACGGGCGGCATCATCATCAGCTACGAGGTGGCGCGATTGCTGGGTCTGCGCGGGATCTTCGCCGAGATCCTTCCAGGGAAGGACGGCGGACGCTCCTTCCAGCGGGGCTTTAGCATCGGTCCGGGCGAGCGCACGCTGGTGGTCGACGATGTGTTGACCACCGGCGGCAGCGTCCATGATGTGCTGGAAGGGGTGCGGGCCGCGGGCGGGCAGCCGGTGGGAGTGGCCGTGCTCATCGACCGCAGCGCCGGGAGCGTGGACTTCGGCCTGCCGTTCTTCGCCTGCCTGACACTAGACCTGCCGGCGTACGATGCGGCCTCCTGCCCGCTCTGTCAGGCCGGTGTGCGGCTGACCATCACGTGAAGCCGGCGCGCGCCGGGTCTAAGGCGTGGCCGGCGGGCGGGCCCGTGTCTCGGGGTTGAACCCGGCCGCCTTGTGGCTGCTGTCGCAGAAAGGCTTGTTCTGGGAGTGGCCGCAGCGGCATAGCGCGATGACCTCGCCGGGCGGCAATTCGAACTCGTTGCCATCAGCGTCCACGAGCTTGATCGGCCCCTTGATCCGGTAGGGCCCGTTCGGACGCACCGTGATATTGACGTCGGACACGTTGCCTCCCCTTCCCGGAAACGGCTGCTAGCCACCTGATGATAGCATCCGGGGCGTTCTGGCGGAGCAGCGCCGCGTGGCATAATCTGGACGAGGAGCCCATGAAACGCAACCTCGAACCACAGGACGCCCTGCGGCTGCTCGGCGGCGGCCCCGTCGTGCTGGTCACCACCCGCTGGCGGACGCAGACCGACGTGATGCCGGCCATCTGGACGACGCCGCTTTCCCGCAACCCGCCGCTGGTGGGTGTTGTAGTCAACCCGGCGCGGCACACGCACGACATGATCCGCTTCTCCGAGGAGTTCGCCCTGAACTTCCCCGGCCGCGACCTCATGGGGCACGCGCACTACTTCGGCGCCGTCTCCGGCCGCGACGTGACGAAGCTGGACCTGGCGAAGCTGGCGACCTTCAGCGCTTCCAGGATCAGCGCGCCGCTCATCGAGAACTGCGTGGCTCACATCGAGTGCGGCTTGCAGGACGCCTTCCGCATCGGCGACCACACGACGTTCGTCGGGCGGGTGCTGGCCGTGCAGGCGGAGGCTGAGTCGTTCGACGAGACGTGGCTGGTGGAGGACCGCGACTACCGGCCGCTGCACTATCTGGGCGCCGACCGCTACGCCGTCCTGGGCGAGCGGCTGAAGGCGGAGCTGCGGACCGGCGACGAGGGCACGATCGAGCTGGAGGAGCCGGTGGAGGAACGGGAGCGCCG
Organism: Dehalococcoidia bacterium; assembly: GCA_041496525.1. Taxonomy (GTDB): domain Bacteria; phylum Chloroflexota; class Dehalococcoidia; order SM23-28-2; family RBG-16-64-32; genus JBGQEU01. The sequence goes on along the minus strand of JBGQEU010000172.1, from coordinate 148 downwards.
CGAAGAGGAAGAGGCAAGGGAGCGCGAGAGGCTGGCCAGCGAGGGCGAGTAGCGGCGCGCCATCCGGAGGGGCTGCGCGCAGCCCCTTTCCGCTCACCCTGAGGTATCGAAGGGAGCCTGCCCTGCCTGCCCGTAGGGGCGCCGACTT
>JBGQEU010000171.1:0-4282 GCA_041496525.1 Dehalococcoidia bacterium | reverse complement strand
TGTCATGCTGGGCTCCTCCTTCGCGCGGACGCAGGAAGCGCCGGCGAAGGGCCACTCCTGGGGCATGTCGACCGGCCACGCAGAGCTGCCGCGCGGCGTCCGCATCCACGTGGGCGTGAACACCACGCTGGACCGGCTGCTCTTCGGGCCGACGTCCCGCACGGACGGCACGGAGAACCTCGTGGGGGCCATCCACACCTGCATGGGCGTCTGCGGCGCCCAGACGATCGCTGAACTCCACGAGGCGGAGCTGATCGTCGCGCCCTCCATCAAGACCGAGGGCAAGGTCTACCAGCTCAGCCGATAGGGCGGCCCCGCCCTAGCCGTGAGGCTATCGTCGGCATATGAAGAACAGATCAATTGTCCACTATGGATGGGGGGCAGGACGTGCCCCCTCACCCGCCCGCGTCTTCCTTTGGATCTCGGTGGTGTACCTCCTCGTCCTCGGTCTCGGCAGCCTGGTCGTCAGTCCCAGCTTCGCCGTCGGCGACGAGGTCTCGGGGGACCATCTGTTCGGCGTTGTCGAGACAAACGGGTGGCACGGCCTGGCAGGAGTGCTACTTGGGGCGGCCTCCCTGGCCTTCGCGATGTCCGGACGTTGGGTGAGAGAGGGGGCGGCGGTAATGGGGGCATCCCTTCTGGCAAGCGGCGTCGTCCTCCTGCTCTACGGCGACGGCTCCGTAGCCCTCGGGCTGATTCCGGTCGATGCCAGGGACGCTGTCCTCCTCCACGTGCTCCCCGGCGTGGCGGGCCTCGTCTGCGCTGGTGCTACGCCGAGCTGGCGGAGCGTGATTCGTGGTCGCTCAGAATGACAGACGCGTGCTCGTCCTTCCGCCCTTCGATCCCATTCGGCAAGCTCAGGACGGGCTTCGACCGCTTTGGCCTTGGATCGTGCGTCTCGCCGCTCGCATGACAGCGTGGCGCCCTCCATCAAGGCCGAGGGCAAGGTGTACCAGCTGGCGCAGCAGGGGCTGTCCGTTCGGACTGAGCCTGTCGAAGCCCTCCGTCGTCCCCGCGCCACCATCTAGCGAAGCCCTTCGACAAGCTCATGGCGAACGGATGTGGCTCGCGCTCGGCGTGCGGCGTTAAGGCCGGAGGGCCCGCAGGCCGTCTCGCCACTCTTGGAACAGGGCGGCGGAGCGCGCGCGGGCGTTCGCCGTGGCCTCGGCGGTGCCTCTCAGCAGGCCGGCGAGGTCGGTGGGCTGCTGTAGCCACCTGCGGCCGAGGGCGGACCACTCACGGGCGCCCTGGCGGTTCGCTTCGATGGCGTTGTTGACGAGGTCGCGGTAGCGGTCGTGCGCTTTACGAACCGTGTAGAAGGCCATAAGGTGCCGGTTCCTCACGGCGTTGAAGCGGCGGTCGATGGGGTTGTCCTGGGGCGTCACCATGGCGTCCTCCTTGCGCCCTATGATTTACCAATTCTGGGCAGGTGAAGTCAACTAAAGGGCCCGGCGCGTACGCTCAGGCAGGCGCACGGTGGCGGCTACCCGTGACGCCTAGGCCTGCGGCTGCGCGGCCGCCCGGCGCTGGAGCTCTTCCGGAGGGACATCTTCCACGTGCGTGGCGATCCACCAGACGTTGCCGAAGGCGTCCCTGACGCCCGCGCTGCGGTCGCCGTAGAACTGGTCCGCCGGCTCTCGCTCAGATGTGGCGCCTGCCGTCAGGGCGCGCCGGTAGACCGCGTCCACGTCCGGCATGTAGAGGTGGATCATGGCCGGCATCGGCTGGTCCGGGGCGTCGCCCAGCATCACCATCGAGTCGCCGATGCGCACCTCGGCGTGCATGACTCTGTCGCCGCCCATGCGGAACGTCTCTTCAGCGCCGAACGCCTCCTTCAGAAAGCCGATGAGCTGCGCAGCGCCCTTCACCGTGAGGTATGGGGTGACGCTGTGGTAGCCGTCGGGGACTGGTTTGACTGACATGGTGGCCCTCTTTACTGCTGGTGATTACAGCGCCCGCGGTGGCAGCCTGTCAAGGGACGCGTGGCACCTCAGCAGGGCAGGGCTGAAGCCCTGCCGCTACGTGTAGACGGCCAGCACGCGGTCGAAGCCCGCCAGGTCCGCTCTGACCTCGATCTTCGCCCGCGGGAAGGCGCCACGGGCCGCTGCTGTCGCTTCGAGGCCCTGCTCGTCGCCGATCTCGATGAACAGCGCCCCGCCGGGCGCCAGGTGGGCCGGGGCCTGGGCCAGCAGGCGGCGGACTAGCCGCAGGCCGTCCGGCCCACCGTCCAGGCCGCGTCGCGGCTCGTGCTCCCGAATCTCGGGAGGCTCCGCCAGCCAGTCGGCCGTGCGCACGTACGGCAGGTTGGCGGCGATCACGTCGGCCCTTCGACTCGAATCCCGGCGGCGGCCGGGCTTCGGCTCAGGGTGCGCGGATGCGGTGAGGGGCGCGAGCAGGTCGCCCTGGACGAAGGTGATGCGTTCGGCGACGCCGTGACGGGCGGCGTTGCGCCCGGCCAACCTCAGTGCGCGCTTCGAGATATCGATGGCGATCACACGGGCGTTCGGCAGCTCGTGGGCGATGGCGACGGCGATCGCCCCGCAACCGACGCCGACGTCAACGATTCGTGTCTCGTGTCCCGTGTCGCGTGTCTTGATGAACGCGATCGCCAGCTCCACCAGCGTCTCCGTCTCCGGCCTGGGGATGATGGCGGCCGGCGCGACCTCGAAGTCGAGGCCGAAGAACTCCTTGCGACCGGTGATGTAAGGCGTCGGTTCGTGGGCCAGCCGGCGGTCGAGCAGCCGCCGGTAGCGCCGCTCCCGCGCCGGCGATAGCGTGTCGCTCAGGCGCTGGAACAGGTGCACACGGTCCAGCCCGAGGGCGTGGCGCAGGAGGAGCTCCGCCTCCAGCTCGGCTTCATCACTTCTGGCTTCAGCGGCCAGCAGGCGCGTTCCCTGGCGGAGGGCTTCACGGAATGTGCCGCTTGGCCGCGTCGCGGCTTCGTGTGCCGTTTTCGTCTTGGAGCGCTCCGACTTCGGCAAGCTCAGTCTCCGCTGGCGAGCTAGGCCCCCTTCGACCATGCTCAGGGTGAACGGTTCTAGGCTAGCTGGGCTTCCAGTATCCGGGCCTGCTCCTGCTCGTCGAGGGCGTCGATTACGTCGTCCATATCGCCGTCCAGGAGGGCGGGTAGGCTGTGCCGCGTGTAGCCGATGCGGTGGTCTGTCATGCGGTCCTGCGGGAAGTTGTACGTGCGGACCTTCTCGGCCCGCTCGCCGCTGCCCACCTGCGCCCGGCGGCTCGTATCGATCTCCTGGCGCTGCTTGCTCTGCTCGATGTTCAGCAGGCGGGCGCGCAAGACAGACATCGCTTTGGTCTTGTTCTTGAGCTGCGAGCGCTCGTCCTGGCAGACGGCGGCCACGCCCGTGGGGGTGTGGGTGATGCGCACGGCGGTGGCGTTCTTCTGGACGTTCTGGCCGCCGTGCCCGCCGGCGTTGAAGACGTCGATGCGCAGGTCGCCGGGGTCGATGTGCAGGTCCACCTCGTCCGCCTCCGGCAGCACGGCGACGGTGGCGGTCGACGTGTGGATGCGGCCCTGGGCCTCCGTCTCGGGAACGCGCTGGACGCGGTGCACGCCGCTCTCGTACTTCAGGCGGCTGTAGACGCCGCGGCCGCGGACCTCGAACACGATCTCCTTGAAACCGCCGAGGTCGCTTTCGTGGGAGTCGACGACCTCTACCTGCCAGCCCTGCCGCTCAGCGTAGCGGCTGTACATACGGAAGAGGTCGCCGGCGAAGAGGGACGCCTCGTCGCCGCCGGCGGCCGCGCGGACCTCGACGATGACGTCTTTGTCGTCGTACGGGCCTTTGGGGATGAGGTTGCGCCGCAGCCGGGCCTCCAGCGCCTCCACACGGGCCTCGTCCCGTTCGATCTCCTCGCGGGCGAGCTGGACGAAATCAGCGTCGCCGCCCTCCTCGACGATGTCGCGGGCCTGCGCCATCGATCCCTTGACGGCCGTGTACTCGCGGGCAATGTTCACGATCTCCTGGAGCGAGGCGTGCTCGCGCGCCAGAGCCTGCAGGCGGTCGTAGTCCGACGCGATCTCCGGCCGCGCCATCTCCCGCGATAGCTCTTCGTAGCGGTCCTCGATTGCTTTCAGTCTATCGAACATGGCCTTGGTTCTCGGTTCTGGGTTCTCGCATCCCAGACATGATTAGGCCCCCCGATTGGGGGCCCGGGACGATTATATCATGCAGCTGCGGCGGCCGAAGACGGCGGGACCAGCGGCCCATCCGAGAATGCCGCCGCCGCCGGGCCAGGGATACATCCGATCGCACCGCAGCGA
>JBGQEU010000170.1:0-4300 GCA_041496525.1 Dehalococcoidia bacterium | reverse complement strand
CCGGCGTCCAGGGCGGGCCGGAGGACTTCGGCCACGTGCTGGGCGCGCGCCGCCTCGAAGAGAAACAGTTCGGCGCTGGCGTCCAGCGCGCGGGGGCGGACGGCCTGCCGCTGGAAGAACTTCCAGACCTGGCGACCCATGACCGTGCCGCCGGGCTCTTCTGTCAGGCGCACTGCGTAGCCCTGCGCACGCAGGCGCTCCGCCAGCGCCTTTGCCTGGGTGGACTTGCCGGCGCCGTCGCCGCCTTCCAGGGTGATGAGAACGCCGCGGGCCAGTCTAGGCGCCACGTATTAGTCCGGCTGGCCGGGGAGAATGCGAACGTGGCGGTTGGGCTCCGCGCCCAGGCTGCGGGAGTTCAGGTTATAGCGCTGCGCCAGCATGTGCTGGAGACGGCGGATGTAGGCGTTCTGGGGGTTCAGGTCCACAGGGCCGTAGGCGTTCAGCACTTGCCCGATGGCGTCTTCGGCTTCCTTGAGGGCGGCCACCACCGGGTCTCCAGCCTTATCCGACCGCATCGTCAGCAGCACCTGCTCCAACTGCAGGATCGTGTTGCTCTTGACGACGTAAATCGGAATGCCGCGGGCCTCCGCGTCGTGCAGCGTCTGCGGCTTCCGGCGGTAGTAGGGGCGGAGGGTGATGACGACGTCGGCGTCATCCAGGTGGTCGACGACCTGGCCGGGGAAGTGCGTCTGCCGCAACGCCTGGCCCAGCCGCACGCGGGAGACGCCGAAGGGGTAGATGCGGCGCTCCCGGCCGGCCGCTGGGCGCGGTGCAGCGGTTCCGGCCCGGACGGCCGGCCCGCCGTCGCCGCCCCACCGGCGAGGCGCCGCTTCGGCCAGCCGCAGGTTACCCTCGGCGTCTAGTTCCCGAACCTCAGGCGGTACCGGGTAGCCGCGCAATATGGCATCGACAGTCTCGGCGACATCCTTCTGCACCGAGACCTGGGTAAAGGACTGGATCTCGACCAGGATGTCGAACGTGGGCGGGGCGCGGCGCTCCAGGACCGCCTTCTGCGTCCCGCGCCGCCTCGCCTCTTCGTCGCTCAGGGTGACGGACTGGATTCCGCCCACGAGGTCGGAGAGCGTGGGGTTCATGATCAGGTTCTCCAGCGCGTTCCCATGCGCCGTGGCGATCAGTTGCACCCCCCTCTCGGCGATCGTCCTGGCGGCCGCCGCCTCCAGGTCAGTGCCGATCTCGTCGATGATGATGACCTCCGGCATATGGTTCTCCACCGCCTCGATCATCACCTGGTGCTGGAGCTCCGGGCGGGGCACCTGCATGCGCCGGGCGCTGCCGATGCCCGGGTGCGGAATATCCCCGTCGCCGGCTATTTCGTTCGACGTATCCACAACGATCACGCGCTTGTTCATCTCGTCGGCCAGGAAGCGGGCCACCTCCCGCAGCATCGTCGTCTTGCCGACGCCCGGGCGGCCCAGCAGCAACACGCTCTTGTCGTCGCGTACCAGGTCATCGATGATGCGGATCGTGCCGAACACCGCCCGGCCCACGCGGCAGGTGAGGCCGACGATCCGCCCCTGGCGGTTGCGGATGCAAGAGATGCGATGCAGGGTGCGCTCGATGCCGGCGCGGTTATCGCTGGTGAACTCGCCGATGCGAGAGACCACGTGGTCGATATCGTCCTGGGTGACCTCGGAGTCGCTCAGTGTGGCTTCCTCGTGGGGGTAGCGAGCCTCCGGCAGACGGCCGAGGTCCAGCACGATCTCCAGCAGGGCGTAGTTGTTGGGCCGTGACATCACGCTCTCCGCTAAGCCGGACGGGAGGACGCCCAGCAGGGTTTCCAGGTCGTCGGTAATGTTCAGCATGGCTCAGTTTGCGGGCACGGCTGTTCCGGCCTTCTCCGGGACTAGCTCGCCCACCGGCTGGGCCAGGCGTTTGGCCATGGCCGTGTAGGTGGCGACCGGCTCGAAATCCAGGCGGAGAAGCGCCGCAGCGAGACTGGCGTTGTGGTCCGGGACTAGACAGAAGACGATCCGGCCCGCCATCCCCGTGGTGGCGGCGCAGGCTAGCTCCTGGCACGGCGCGGAGCCTTCGAGGGCGAGCACCTGAATGCGGCCGACCTGGCCGGCCTGGGCGCGTATCCAGCCGCTGATGACGCCCGTGTCTTCCAGCACCAGGTCGGCGCCACGCCGGCTCCAGTGCTCCTGGCCGGCCTGCCACTCACGGAAGGTGGGTCCCTCGATTGAGCGCACGTTGGCCGGCACAGCGCGGGTGTATAGCTGGTAAATCCCCGGCGCGTCGTCCTTTCGGCGCCGGCGCAACGGCAGATCGACTGCCTCGCGTTCAGCCGCCTCACGCCGGTAGAGCGTCTCGCGCGAGTAGATGAAGAAGCCGGCGGAGCGCGCGATCTGCACCAGCGGGCTGGCCGATTCCAGGCGCAAGAAGACGCGCTCGGCTCCCTGCCTGATCACGCCCGCCGTCATGCGGCTGAAGAGCGATAGGACAACGCTCTCGTCGTCGCTGGCGTCGATCAGCACCTCCACCTCCCAGGCGGAGCGCTGGGCTCGCGACCGGGCGGAGATGAGGCCGCGAATCGTGGCCCCGCGGACGCTGACCCAGGTCTGCTTGCCGGTGGCGAAGGAGAACCACTGCTCCAGCGCCGTCTCCAATGGGTGAGCGGGCTTGTCGATGCCGAGCTGGTCCAGCGGTTTCGCTTCGTTAGGATAGACCCGGCCATCGAACGATACCAGCGCGACGATGTCGGTGGGTAGCGGATAGCGGGCGGTGGTCATTTCGGGCTGGACGTCCCCACCGCGGACTGCACAAGCCGCAGGAAGTATTCGTGGAAGCGGGCATCGCCGGTCAGCTCGGGGTGGAAGGAAGTCGCCAGGAAGACGCCCTGCCGCACAGCCACCGGCGTCTCGCGGCCGATGCGCTCGTCGCGGACGCTGGCCAGCACCTCCACCGCCGGGCCGACACTGGCGACGACAGGGGCCCGGATGAAGACGCCGTGGAAGGGGGGCGGGCCCAGGGCCGGCACGTCGAGGTCCGCCTCGAAGCTGTCCACCTGGCGGCCGTAGGCATTGCGGTCCACCTCGATGTCCAGGACCTCAAGAGTGGGGAAGTCCAGGCCGGAAGCGTGGCGGGCCAGGACGATCATGCCGGCGCAGGTGCCCCAGGCCGGCACGCCGGTCTTGAGGAGCGCGCGCAGCGGCTCGTAGAGGCCGAAGTCCTCCATCAGGCGGCAGAGCGTGGTGCTCTCGCCGCCGGGGATGATCAGGCCGCCGATGGACCGCAGATCATCAGCCGTGCGCACCTCGCGCGTGTCTGCGCCGAGGCGCGTCAGCATCGCCCGGTGCTCGCTGAAATCGCCCTGGAGGGCGAGGACGCCGATGGTAGTCATGTTCTGATTCTATTCTAAAGGAAAGCGTCGAGTTCTTCGCGCGACAGCTTGGCCTGCGCTGGGATGCTTTCCAGGGTGCCTTCCGCGATCCCTCTATGGTCGGGAACGACCACGACGAGTTCGCCTCGTGTAGTGCGCCCTACCAGCCCCTGGGCGCCAGCTTCTCCGACTCCGCCATCGCCCGCACCGCCTGGCCCGTCATCGGCTCGCCCAGGCCGCGCGAGACCTCCGCGATGATGGCCGGGTTGTTGTAGTTCGTCACCGCCTTGACGATGGCGTGCCCCCGGCTGGCCGGGTCGCTCGACTTGAAGATGCCGGAGCCGACGAAGACGCCGTCGGCGCCCAGCTGCATCATCAGCGCCGCGTCGGCGGGCGTGGCCACGCCGCCGGCCGCGAAGTTGACGACGGGCAGGCGGCCCAGCTCCTTCGTCTCCCTGACCAGGTCATAAGGGGCGCCCAGGTTCTTCGCCTCCGCCATCAGCTCGTCGTCCGGCATGTTCTGTAGCCTGCGGATGCCGTCCCAGACGGCGCGCATGTGGCGCACGGCCTCGACGATGTCGCCGGTGCCGGCCTCGCCCTTGGTGCGGATCATGGCCGCGCCCTCGCCGATGCGGCGCAGGGCCTCGCCCAGGTCGCGGCAGCCGCAGACGAAAGGCACTTTGAACTCGCGCTTGTTGATGTGGTGGGTCTCGTCGGCCGGGGTCAGCACCTCGGACTCGTCGATGTAGTCGACGCCCAGCGCCTCCAGCACCTGCGCCTCGACGAAGTGGCCGATGCGCACCTTGGCCATGACGGGTATGCTCACCGTTTCCATGATGCGCGCGATGATGACCGGGTCGGACATGCGCGCTACGCCGCCGGCCGCCCGGATATCGGCGGGCACGCGCTCCAGCGCCATGACAGCGCAGGCGCCCGCCTCTTCGGCGATCCTGGCGTGCT
>JBGQEU010000169.1:0-4332 GCA_041496525.1 Dehalococcoidia bacterium | reverse complement strand
GGAGCCGGCCTGGAACTTAGTGACGAGGACGTTGCTGTCGGGCAGGTATTGCTGCTTGGACCGGAACGCGGGCGCCGCCGGCCGGATCTGGAACCGCCCGCCTTGGCGGTCGTCCAGCACAGCCGCAAATACGCTGGGGGAATCGAAACGGGGAAAGCAGAGCCAGTCTATCGAGCCGTCGGTGGACACGAGAGCGGCGGAGTGCATATCACCGATGACCCCGTAGTCGCTTATCCGTTTGTAGCTCACTGCGACACCCCCCGGCGCCCTTCCCCGGAAGGGCCGCCAGCTTCTAATATACGGGAACGCCATCCATCACCGGAAGTTACACGGCGGGCCCGGCGGGCAGGCGGACGCCGCCGGAGTGTCAGCCCGGGACAAGGTGGCGGCAGGCGCGTGTTATCATGCGGGCCGGTGAGCATGAACTGGGGGCTGATCGGCAACGAGCGCGCGATACAGGTCCTGGTGCGGTCGCTGGCCGGGCCGACGCCGCCGCACGCCTACCTGCTGGCCGGCCCGGAGGGCGTTGGCAAGGCGGCCGCCGCCCGGAGGCTGGCGCAGACGGTCAACTGCCTCGGCGAGACCCCTCCCTGCGGCGGTTGTGAGCAGTGCCGTCGCATCGCCGCCGGCATCCACGCCGACGTGCAGACGGTGAGCGTGCGCCCCGGGGATGAGGGCCCGCAGCACAAAGCGATAAGCGTCGAGCAGATACGCGAGGTCGGGCAGTCGATCGCTCTCAATCCCTTCGAGGGCCGCAACCGGGTCGTCATCATCGATCCGGCCGACGCCATGACGACCGAAGCCCAGAACGCCTTTCTGAAGACGCTGGAGGAGCCGCCGCCGCACGTCCTCTTTGTGCTCATCACTGCCGCCGAGGAGGCTCTTCTGGAGACGGTCCGCTCCCGCTGCCGCCGTGTCGAATTGCGTCTCGTACCGCTGGCCAGCATCGAGCAAGCCTTGCGGGACATGGGCATCGAGGAGGGGCAGGCCGGAATACTGGCCAGGCTCTCGCAGGGACGCCCGGGATGGGCGCTAACGATGGCGGGAGACGAGGCCGCGATGGCGCGGCGCAACACGGCGCTGGCGTCCGCCCACGGGCTGGCGAGCATGTCCATCGCCGACCGCATGGACCTGGCCGAGCGGCTCTCCGACGAGTTCAAGCGCGACCGCGAGGGTGCCCTGTGGCTCCTCGCGCAGTGGCGGGCCTACTGGCGCGATGTGTTGCTGATCCAGTCCGGCGCTGCGGATGCCGTCGCCAACATCGACCAGGTTGAGGCCCTGCGCCAGCACGCCGGGGGTTGCGCGCGAGAGGAAGTCATCGCTTTCGTGCAGGCGCTTCTGGATACGCGTGGCTATCTGGAGTCGAACGTGCAGTCCCGGCTGGCCCTGGAATCCCTGCTGCTGCGCGTGCCCGGCGCGCGGGCCGCCGCCCGTTGATGGGCTGAGCTGTCCGTTCGGGCTCTCGATTTCGTTTGCCCGTTCGCCCTGCTTGTCGAAGGGCTTCGCAGCCGTTTGCCATGAGGACGAAGGGCCCTTCGGCTGCGCTCAGGACAGGCTTCGACTAGCTCAGCCCGAACGGAAAGGGCAGCCTCCTAGACGCCGGTGGAGACGCCGATCAGGCGCCCTATCCCGTACGTGATGGTGGCGGCCGCGATCCCCAGCCCCAGTTGCCGCAGGCCGCTGAGCAGCGCGCTGCGGCCGGTGAACAGGGAGAGCGACGCGCCCACGGCGAAGAGGGCGACGGCGCTCATGGCGGCGCTGAGCGCTACCAGCGGCGTCGATGCGCTGGAGCTGAAGAAGAACGGGATGACGGGCACGACGGCGCCGCCGGCGAAGGCCACGAACGAACCGATCGCCGCCCCCCACGGCGAGCCCAGCTCCGACGGGTCCAGCCCCAGCTCCTCCCTGACCAGCGTGTGGAGGGCGATCTCCGGGTCCTGCATCACGCTCCTGGCGGTGGCGTCCGCCTGCTCCCTGGACAGCCCCTTCGCCCGGTAGATGAGGGACAGCTCTTGTTCCTCCTCCTCCGGGGCGGACTCCAGCTCAACCCTCTCCAGCTCTATCTGGCGTTCGAACATTTCCCGCTGCGCCCGCATGGAAACGTACTCACCCGCGGACATGGAGAACGCCCCGGCGACGAGTCCGGCCACGCCGGCCAGCAGAACGAACTTGCCGTCTGTCTGCGCCCCGGCGAAACTCATCACGAGCGAGGTGTTGGACAGGAGGCCGTCGCTGACGCCGAAGACGCTGGCGCGGAGGGTACCGCCGCCGCCGGAGCGGTGCCACTTTTCCCGGGAGGTGATCGATTCGGCGGGGCCCGGGCCGCCGTCACTTTTGGCCATGCGGGCGATCGTCCGCCGGTGCTCGCTCTCGTCCGGCGCCATCGCCTGGGCGGTGGCATCCTGCGCCATGTAGGCCCCGTAGGCGCCGGCCTCCATGTTCCGCACGATGGGCAGCACGGAACGGACGCCGAACCGCTTGGCCGCCCAGCCCAGGAACCGCACCTTGAGGCTGGGGCCGTGCTCCCTGGGCTCGACGCCCGCCTCTTTCAGCTTTCGCCGCCAGACGTCGGCGTGCTTGATCTCGACCTCGATCAGCTCCGCGAAGATCTGCCGGCGCTCGGGGTCCTTCTCTGCCTCGAGCAGCAGCCGGTAGATGGCGACGCCGTCGATCTCGTCGTCCAGGTTGGCCTGGAAGCGGCGGATGTCTGCGGGGGTGGCGCCGGGCGTCGTCTCGCGGCTGGTCACGGCCCTATCTTAGCGCAAGGCGGACAGATCCTCTTGGTGCCTTAGTGTCTTCGTGGTCTTCACGATGAGGGTTCTTACCACAAAGGCACAAAGGCACAAAGACTCGGATTGGCAGAATCACAACACGTGGTTCGCGCGTGCCACCTAGACGTGGCTGAGCGCTCCGCCCTCTATCCACACGATCTGCCCGGTGAAGTAGGCGGCGGCCTCGGACGCCAGGTAGACGGCAGCGCCGGCGATCTCCTCCGGCTGCGCCAGCCGCTTGTACGGGAGGTAGCGTTCCAGCTGTCGGCGGCCTTCCTCGTCGCCGATGATGCCCATGCCCTCCGTCCAGCCGGCGCCGATGGCGTTGACGGTGATGCCGTCCCGCGCCCACTCCAGCGCCAGGGCCCGGGTGAGGTTGAGGACCGCCGCCTGCGCCGCGCAGTAGGCGCTGCCGTTGGCCAGGCCCCGCTCCCCCAGGACGGACGATATGTTGATGATGCGGCCCCGCCCCTGGTTCAGCATCCGTTTGCCCGTCGCCCGGCAGGCCAGGTAGACGCCGGTCAGGTTGACGTCCAGGACGCGCCGCCATTCCAGGGGACTGATCTCCGCAATTGGCCTCGCAAACGGCAGGTCCTGGGCGTTCACCAGCACGTCTATGCTGCTCAGCTCCGCCACCGTCCGTTCGATGAGCGCTTCCACGTCCCGTTCGCCGGCGGCGTCTATCGTCTGGGCGAACCCCTTGCGACCCAGCGCCCATATCTCGTTGGCGCAGGAGTTGGCCGCCACCTCCTCCCGCGGCGACCGCGTGCTCGTGGCGACGGCCACGTTGGCGCCGGCCTCTGCCAGGGCGACGGCGGCGGCGCGCCCCAGCGAGTTGGAGGCGCCGATGACGAGGGCGTTTTTGCCGCTCAGCGAGAATTGTTCTCGCATTAGGCGCCCTCCTCCAGCGGCACGACGGGCGCGAAGCCGGTGGGGCCGTGGCCGCCGGCCAGGCCCCCGCCGTCCAGCACCATGATCTGCCCGTTCATGTAGGTCGTCAGGTCAGAGGCCAGGAAGACGCAGAGCGGGGCCAGCTCCTCGTCTCTGCCGAGCCGGCCCATCGGCGTGAACTTACCGTGCTTCCACCATTCGGCCATCGCCGGGTCGTCGTGGGGGAAGAGGCCGGGCGCGATCAGGTTGGCCTGGACCTCGGGCCCGTACGTCAGGGTCAGGGAGCGCGTGAAGTTGATGAGGCCGGCCTTGGCTGATGTGTACATGAAGTTGTTGCGGCCGGCGCGCAGGCCGAAGCCGGACGTGATGTTGATGATCTTGCCGCCGCCCTGCTTCAGCATGTGCGGGATGACTGCCCGGCTGCAGTAGACCGCCCCGGTGAGGTTCGTATCGATCCCCTTGCGCCAGTGCTCATCCGTGAGGTCTGTCAGCGCGTTGGCGAAGGCGTCCGTCACGCCGCCGGCGTTGTTCACCAGGATATCGATCCGGCCGAACTCGGCGATCACCGCTGCCCCCATCGCGTTCACAGACGCCGAGTCCGTCACGTCGGCGGTCACGGCCAGGCACCGCCGGGCCTGCGCCCGCACGAGGTCTGCCGTCTCCTCGATCT
>JBGQEU010000168.1:0-4351 GCA_041496525.1 Dehalococcoidia bacterium | reverse complement strand
GTGTCCTCCCGGCGCTATCGCGCCTCCTTCGATCAACTGAGGGAGACCCACCGGCAGCGCTGGGGGGATTTCGAGTCGGCCGCCAGCTGGCCGCCTCCGGCTGGGGGCGCTGGCGCGACCTGAATCGCTGCAACTTGCGTTTCGCTGCGCCGCTGGCTAGGCTGGGCCCGTGATGTCCACCTGGGAGCAGAAGCTGCAGCGCCAGTTGGAGGTTGTCCCCCGGCTGCGCGGGCGAGGCCCCATTTCCTATGACTACGGGAAGTGGGTGGACAATACGCATCACCTGCTGGTGACGGCGTTCGGTGAGGGCTCGGCGCAAGCGTCCGGTTTCCTGCAGATCGTGGGGGAGGGGGCGGAAGCCCGGGGCTGGGGCCTGCCGTTGGCCCCAAACAACCAGTGGGGCATGCAGGCGCGCTTGACGCGGGCCGAGGAGTACCTGTTGAGCCTGCTGGGCACCGTAACCGGCCAGCGCCCGTAGCGCGGAGAGCCGGTTCACTAAGCGCGGGAAGCCGTTACGCCTTGGCCGCAGACTTGGATCGCGCCGCCTGGGCTACCAGATCCGCCGCAATGTCGTAAGAAAGGCGGGCCGTGTCGATCGTGAGGTCGTATAGGCCCGGGTCTGCGACGTCCACTTTCCAGAACTTGCGATAGAAAGCGGCGCGGGCGCGGTCGCCTTCGGAGAGCCGGCGCAACGCCTCTTCCTGGCCGATCCCGTCGCGCTCGGCCAGGCGGTGGGCGCGCAGCGCCTGGGGAGCGATGCAGAGCACGTGCAGTGCGCGCGGCAGATCGGCCAGGATCATTTGACCGCCGCGGCCCAGTATGACGATGGCGCCGGTAGCCGCCAGCTCGCGGATGATCGTCGTCATGGTCTTCAGGTAGACGGAATCGCTCAACTGGGCCTCTTCGTGCTCCATGGTCATGTCGGCATAGGTGCGGGAGAGGACGGCTTCGAGGCCGGTGGCGCCGCTAAGCGGGTCGGTGCCGGCCGCCGCCGAGCGCTCCAGGAACGTGCTGATGATGGACGAGAGCCGCTCCTTGAAGCCGGCGCGCCGCTCGTCGTGCTCGGCTACGACGCCGACCGATACCCCGCAACGCTGAGCGGCCTGCAGCATCAGCTGCTGGTCTACGAAGTCGACGCTCAGAAGCGAGGCCGCTGCCGGCCCTACTTCACGGGCGCCGCTGGCGGTGTTCCCCGAGATGGTGACTACCGGCATATGCTGCTCCAGTGGGTGAACAAGAACTCGCAACTTCGAGGCGACATCAGTATACGAGAGGCCGTGAGCTTGTCAACAAGCGCCTTCAACCAAGGCTCTTCACGATCTCCGCAGGCGGAAGGGGCGGCTCGCGCCTGCCCCCTTTACTGCACCGTGATCGTGCCCGTCATCTCTGTCGGGTGGAAGTCGTCGCGGAAGGCATATGTGCCCGGCTGGTCCAGCTGTCCTACCAGGTTGCCGGTCTCTCCCGTCAGCAGGTCGTTGGAGAGGATGTCGTCGCTGGAGTCGTACTGGCCGTCGGGCCCGGCGATCCGCAGGTTATGGACAAAGGTGCCGTCGTTCTTCAGTTTGATGCGGAACTTCTGGCCGGCCGTGACGGTTAACTCCCTGGGCTGATAGACGCTGTCGGCCATTGAGACATCAAGCGTCGCATCCACCGGCTCCAGCGCCTCGCCCGTGGGCGTCGGTGTGGCGGAGGCGGCCGCCTCGCGGACGAGGATCGTACCTGTGGCGGAAGTTGTGGTCGGGTCATGGAACTCGATCTCCCCGCCGTTGTCAAAGCGGATCACGGCGGACCCTTCCTGGGCCGGCGCCAGGATCTCGCTCTGGTCAGTGCCCCCGGCGCTGCCCTGCAGCGTCACCACGAAGTCATCTCCCGTCCCGTAGGCGCCGTCCACGCCGCGGATACGGAGGCCGTGCGAGGCGCCGCCGACGTTCTTGAGCACGAGCTTCACCGTCTCGCCTGCGTTCACCTGTATGGAAGACGGGGTGAACTTCGTGGGCACCGGCGGGCTCGCCGCGTCGTTGCCCGTGACCTCAATGGTGACCGTGCGCGTGGCGGCCTGCTCCGGCAGGATCTGCCGGTCTGCCAGCTGCGTCACGTCCTCCGGCGGGCCGAACACGATGCGGACGCGGTCGCCGTCGTGCGGGATGTAGCGGCTGAAGTCGTCCAACTTCTGGCTGTTCGCGAACACCTGCACAACTCCGGTGGAGCCGTCCGGGCACTGGTCGCCGTTGTGGTGTTCCTCGCTCCTGCCGGGCGCGCGCACGGTGTCGCTGGTGAGCTGACCGCCGCCGTACTCGAACCACTTCACAAGCCGGGCGCCGGCCCCTTCTTCGGCGGGGCTGAACGGGTGGATGTGGATGATACCGTCGCCGTGTGTGTGCACGCCCACTCCTTCCCAGGTGGGGAAGGCCGGCTGCTTCTCGCCGCACACTGTGTACGTGTACGTGGCGTGCCAGTGATCCTGGCCGATGCGGGGCGCGCCGGTAGCGGACCGGGTAAGGAAGAGCACGCCCAGGATGCCGAATACGACGAGAATGATGGCGACCACCGGTACCCACGGCGGGAAGTAGAAGCCGGTAATGCGCGCCAGCAGCCGCGTGGGCCCTTGCTTGGGCAGCGGCCGCTCCCGGTGCGAGCGGGCCTGGCCACTGCGCCAGAAGTCCATGGGTGAGACGTTGGGGCCGCCGCCCGTGGCGGTGCGTTCCGCCCGCTGGGCGCGTTCCTTGTCCGTCCGGCCGCCCTCTCGGCGCCGCCGGAAGCGCAGCCGGAACGGCATGACGCCGGGCGCTTCACTCTCCTCTGTCACTTCTAGATCGCCCGTCTGCGGCGTCGGCTCGCTGGGCGGCGGCGTCGGTTTCGTCCCCTCATACTCTGGCTTGCCCCGCCTGCGGCCTCTCTTGCGCTTCCCTCTCTCTTCCGCCACTAAATCGTTCCTTTCTCCCCGCTCGTTAGAGAAACGGCCGCACCTGCTTGCGCTATGGGCCGGTATCGCTTATCGAGGTTTCTTACTTTCTCCACGTTCTCCTCCTCACCGGGGTCGGCCGATGTGGAGAACCAGGCATCCAGTATCTCTTTACCGACGGTCTCCGACGTAGAGCGCAGACTCAGGCAGAGAACGTTGGCCTGGTTCCAGGCTTTCGCTCCGCGCGCCGTCTCTGCGCACTCGCACAGCGCGGCGCGCACGCCCGGCACCTTGTTGGCGGCGATGGAGACGCCGGTGCCTGTCCAGCAAAAGAGGATGCCTTCATCTGTGTGCCCGCCAGCCACGCTTTCCGCCACTGCCTGGGCCACGTCCGGCCAGGCGCTGGAGCGCGGCCGGACCGCCTCTTCTTTCAGCAGTCCGAACAGCTGCACGTCGAAGTCACGTCGTCGCAAGTCCTGGACAACGAAGTCCGTCAGATGCGTCCGCTCGTCGCTGCCGATGGCAATACGCAAATCGTTTCACCTGTAGAAAGGGGATGGTGGATACACCACATACATTATAGGGCACTCTGCTTCTTATGCGCCAAGCAGCGGGGCGCCGGTCCCGCCCGGCGGGCGCTGGGGCAACCGCCTATCTGCTAATTCGTTGAGGCCTTCTGTCATTATGTGTGGATAAGTATTGACAGGCCCTTGGCCGAAACTGTGTAATGAAGGCGGACCCTCAACAGGCCACGCAGCCCGAGGAGCGCAGTTATGAGCACGACTACCCGCAAGGCGGCCGCCGACCGCTTCTTTGACGGCATCCTGGAGCGTCAGGCGCTGGTCTTCGACGCCATCCGCAGCGGCAGCGACCGCTACCATCGCTTCAACCGCAGTGTGATCGAGGGGGCGCGTCAGGGCGTCCGTGACTGGACGGACGTGAACCGGCGCTGGCTGACCAACCCCACGGACCTGGTGGGCACGTACGAGGCGATCTCCGAGGCGGTGGGCAACTCCCAGGCGCGCTTCCTGGCCCTCAGCCGCGAGTGGGTGGAGGACGCCGTCGAGTCCCAGCGCGAGACCCGGGAGGTCGTGCGCCAGGGTTTTGGCAACATGCGCGAGGCTGTGGAGCGCGTGCAGGCCAATGCCCCTGCCTTCCTCCGCCGGGCCGTGCGCCGCAACGGCCAGAAAGAAACCGCGCCGGCCCACGAGGGGTAGGGTCAGGGCGCTAGAGCCCCATCCTTACCGGATCGGGCGGCTGCGTGGGCCGTTGTCGGTCCTTACCGCATCGGATTCTACTGAAGGTACGCACCGTCCAGGCGTTCGGGTACAAGTCTCCGGTCCCCTGTTCGATCCGGCTGCGGCGCCTTAGCTGACAGCCGCCCTGGCCGCCTTCGCGCTGCGGCGGGCCACCGCCCTCTTCTCGAAGACGTAATCGCCGTCCCGGTAG
>JBGQEU010000167.1:0-4355 GCA_041496525.1 Dehalococcoidia bacterium | reverse complement strand
TGCCTGACTCGAAGGACTTCTCAATGTCCTTCACACCGCTCATGAGGAACCACAGCCAGGGGTGCACGCGCTCCAGCTCGTACGGCTCTCCAGCCGCCGCGAAGATATCGCCGTCGCCCGTCGCGTCGATCACCACCTCCGCGGCGATGGCCTGACGCCCGGCCTTGTTCTGCACCACGACCGCCGTAATCCGGCCGTCCTCCAGCACCGGCTCGCAGGCCCACGTCTGGTAGATCGGCCGTACGCCCGCCTCCAGCAGCATCTGGTCGGCGGCGAAGATGAACTCGTGCGGCTCGAAAGCGACCGAGTAGCGGACGCGGTGCGGGCCGGCGCCCCAGACCAGACCCCAGCGCCGGCAACGCTCCACCAGCCTGGGATCGGGGTCGTCCCACTGCTCCTTCGGTGGATAGTAGACGGCGTCCCGCCGCTCCATGCGTTCGACGATCTCCTGGCACAACCCACCCACGGCCTGCCGGCCGGCGCCGTCGTCCATCGTCAAGAGGAGGATGATCAGGCCGCCGGTGGCCAGACCGCCCACGTAACTGAACCGCTCAACGAGGACTACATCGGCGCCGTTGCGCGCCGCCGCCACGGCGGCTGCCAGACCGGCCGAGCCGCCGCCCACGACGAGGACGTCCGGCCGCGCGACGATGGGGACTCGCGATTCAGGAAGGAGGACGTAGTCCAGCGGTCGAACCCCCAGCCCGGTCTATGTGCTAACTGCCACGCCCTGAATGACGGGCCGGCTGCAAATCATCGGCGGCACGGGGGGCGCCAAGGTAGCGGTCTTGAGCTCGCGTATCGAGAAGCCCGCCTCGCGCAGGGCGCGCTCGGTGTCGCGGTTGGGGTGGCAGCCGCCGCCCATCCAGCTCCAGATAGGCGTGATCGCGTCCTGGCAGAATCCGCCGATGCGGTTCCGGAAGCGCACGTGCTCCAGGAAGCGCATCTCGGCACCCGGCTTCAGCACCCGCTTGATCTCCGCCAGCGCCCGCGCCGGGTCCCGGATCGTGCACAGCACCAGCGTGACGACGGCCGTATCGAAGGAGGCGTCCGGAAAGGGGAGGTCCTCCGCCGGAGCCCGATGGACGGCTATCGGCCTGTCGATATGCGCCGCCCGTTTCTCCGCGCGCTCGATCATATAGGGGTCAGGGTCCACGGCCGTCAGTTCCGTGACGTCCGCTCCGTAATACGGGAAGTTGGCGCCGTTGCCGCAGCCCACCTCGAGCACACGCCCGCGGGCGCCACCCGCCACCTCCTGCCGCGCGCCCTTGACCGTCGCGCTCTCCGAGCGGACCATCCAGTCCCAGACGGCCGCGAACCACTTGTGTCCGGATTCTGTAGGCATCGCCGTCACGCTCCTGGTGCACCAGCATATACCAAATCGCCGCTGCCGGCGTGTGATGTCGCGGGCAGGCTCCCGGCGCCGGCCTATGGAGGCCGTCAGGCCGCAGCCGTGGTCAGGAGTGATTCCGCCACTGCCCCTTGCCCTCCCGCGTCTTGCGCGCCGCCTGGGCGTGGAGGAAGGTCCCCTCCGCCACGACGTCGAACGAATCGGCCCTGCTGAAAGCGTAGGGCAGGAAGTCGTCCGCGTTCACCTCACAGAGCACTCGCCCGCTGCTGTACACGTGTCCCTCCGTATAGGTGGCTTCAATGACCTGGCGTACCGGGACATCAGCGACGGGGTCATGCGGCGAGTCCCGAAAGATCAACTCGCCGCGGCCCTTCCGGCACACCTCGACGGCGGCGTCCCCGATGACGTGGACGAGCTGGGGCGGCGAATCAAACCCCACGCCATCAGCCCGGGGCAAGAACTTGAAGAAGAAGCTGGAAGTCCCCGTGCGCCCTGTGGGGCCGGCGTCCGTCATGCGGCCGCGCAGGCTCAGGTAACGGATGTCGTGGCGCTCCGCCGAGCCCCAGACGTATTCATCCTGCTGTTCGAAGATGATCTTGGCCAGCTTCCTGGGCTCGCCGTGGAGTTCGCGGCCGAAGACGACGGCCTCCGGGGTCGACACGGGCATCGTCAGGCAGTAGTTACCCACGAGGTCACCATAGCGGGCGCGGACAAAGAGCGCCGCCGTCTGGAACGGCCCGACACAGTTGGAGTTGCCGATATCCGTCACCAGGGCCGTGCCCAGAGATTCGGGGGTCGGCTGTAGAGGCGGGGGCAGGACAGCGCGCACGGCCTCCGGTGTGGTCTCAAACAGCACGGTGAGGCTGCGAGTGGCCAGGTAATGGCAGCGGGCGTAGACCGAATGTATTCTCTTTATCTCATCGAGAGTCTTGACGAAACGCACGGATATCCTCCTGCTTGGTGTTCAGCAGCTTCAGAATAGAGGACGCCGGACGGGGGCCGGTGGTTGCGTCTCAGGCACGCCCGGCGAGAAATCGACGCGTGGCGCCCGGTGGCCCGAGGCGGTGTGGCGCATGGAGGGGACCATTGGACGCGCGATCGCGTCGGCTTCGCGACGGCCGAAAGCCAGGCAGCGGCGACCTTCCAGCAGCGCCTCACCTTCGGCATAATAGGGAATCACGTCCCTAGACCCCGCCGGGAACTGTCCGATGTCCTCTGAAGCTGCCGATACTGTCATCACTTCGCCAGCCCTGATCGACGAGTCGAACCTGATCAGCTCGGTGATCCGGCTGGCCTGGCCTGTCGTCGTACAGCAGGTCAGCTTCTCCATGGTCCAGCTCGTCGATACGGCGCTCGTCGGGCACCTGGGCGAGGATGCGCTGGCCGGCGTGCGGCTGGCGGGCCAGATCTTTTGGTTCGCCCAGGCCGGCATGGTGGCCGTGGGCATCGGCTCGACGGCGATCATTGCCCGCCGGGTCGGTGCCGGCCAGCCGGAGCAGGCCGCGCGCACGCTGCGCAACGCCATCATCATGGCCTTCCTCTGGGGTCTGAGCATGGGCGTGCTCATGTGGTTCTTGGGCGGCTGGGGGCTGGGGATGCTGGGCGCCGAGCCGGAAGCCAAGCACCAGGGCACCGTCTTCCTCAAGGCCGCCGCCGTCGGCATGCCCTTCTGGTCGCTCATCTACGCCGGGAACGCCTCCCTGCAGGGGGCCGGCGATACGAGGGCGCCGATGATCATCGGCATCCTGATCAACATCGCAAACATACTGATCGCCTATGCCCTGATTAACGGGCCGGGGCCGTTTCCGAAGCTCGACGTCCTGGGCTCCGGCGCCGGATTCTCAAGCGCGGCGATCATTGGCGGTGTGCTGGTGCTGCTCGTTCTGGCCTTTGGCAGCCGTGTCATCCACTGGTCCCCATGGGAGGCCCTGCGGTTCGATCCGGCCGACGCCCGCCGCGTCCTCGATGTCGGCATCCCGGCGGGCCTGGAGCAGGTCCAGTTCAATATCGCGTTCATGATCTACACACGCATCATCGCCAGCCTGGGGACGGCCGCTCTGGCGGCGCACGGCGTAACCCTGGCCATCCAGAGCCTCACATTCAACGTCGGATTCGCCCTCAGCGTGGCCACGACCGCGCTCGTGGGGCAGAGCCTGGGCGCCCAGCGCCCCGACCTCGCCGAGAAGTCCGCATATGTCACGATGCGCTATTCACTGCTGTTCATGTGCGCTCTGGGTATCGTGATGATGGTGCTGGGCGGACAGATCACCGGCCTCTTCGTCGGCGGCAAGGACGCCGACGAGGTGATAGACATTGGCACTAAACTGCTGTTCATCTTCGCCTTCGCCATGCCTGGTTTGGCGGTCAGCCTGTCGCTGGGCGGGGGGCTGCGCGGCGCCGGCGATACGCGCGCCGTCCTGGCCATCATGGCCGGCACCACCTGGATCGTCCGCCTGGTGCCGGCTTACCTGTTGGCCATCACGTTCGGGCTGGGCGTGCCCGGCGCCTGGATAGCAGCCATCCTGGACATCAACACGCGGGCCGTCCTGATGTGGCTGCGGTTCCGGCGGGGCCGCTGGAAGCAGATAACCGTTTAGGCGCCAGTGATAAAATCCAATAGAGGAGCTGCACTTTGAGCGTCATCATGTACACACTTCGCAACTGCCCCACCTGCGATAAGGCGCGCGCCGCCCTCAAGGAACGCCGGATCGACTTCGAGGAGCGGCGGGTGGATGAGAACGCGGAGTGGTGGGATGAGGCGCTGAAGTACGCCTTCACAGTCCCGGTGATCATCTGGGACGACGGCGACGTGGAGAGAGGCTGGGAAGGCGAGCACGGATGAGAGATCACCTAGCGCAGAGAGCCGTGCGCTCTCCGGAGGCGGTCTCGCCTAACAGCCCCGTTACGCACTCGGCGCCTACCCTCATGCTCTACAACAGTCTGACGCGGTGCAAGGAGCCATTTGCGCCTGTTGAGCCCGGTCGCGCCAAGATATACACCTGCG
>JBGQEU010000166.1:0-4443 GCA_041496525.1 Dehalococcoidia bacterium | reverse complement strand
GGCAGCACACCCTCGTAGGCGCCGCAGAGCACCACGTGCCGGAAGCGCAGCCCGGCCGCCGCGCGGTAATCGGCGATCAGCACGCCGTTGCCCAGGCTGTTCGGCCGGCGGTAGGCCGCTTCCAGGTTCGCCCCCAGCGCCTGCGCAAAGCTCGATAGGCTGAAGCTCCCGCCCACGGCACCCACCGTCCCCAACTGTTCGATCTCCGAGATCACCTCTTCCAGCGCCTCCGCCCCCGGCTCGAAGTAGTCCTCGACGATCTTCGTGAACTCCCTAATGAACGATGTCGCCGGTTGCGGCTCGCGCAGGGGGGTCAGCCGCTCGATCAGCGTTTCGATGAAATCCAGGAGCCTCGTCGCTTCGTCTCGCTCGTACTCCCAGGCGCGGGCGCGCGCTTCGTTCTCGCCCCGTCCCGGCCCGGCCAGCGCCGCCTCGCGGTCCTTGATCAGCGCCCGCAATCGCTCGGACCACGCGTTCGCACCACGGGTCACGCCCGCCTCGCGGGATAGCCTGTCCCAGGCCGTGGTCAGCGCCCGCACACGGTCCGCCCGGCCCGGCAACCACTCTTTAGTCGGCGCCACGCTCAGCATGTCCATCGTCGCCGTGCGGGCGAACTCGCGCTCCGGTAGCAGCGCCAGGGAGAGGACGCCACGGCCGGCCGGCATCTCGATCAGCGGTACGCCCGGCAACGGTACCGCCGGGATGCCGGCCGTCGCCAGGGCTTCCCGCAACAACCGGGGATAGGCGCGGTCGGCTCCGTGCAGCACCGCCACCTCCGACATCGCGACGCCCGCTTCCAGGGCCGCGACCACCTCTCGCGCGGTCTCCCGTGCCTCGCTGGCCGGGTCCGGCGCGAGGACGAAGCGGGGCTCCGGCTCCACGACCGGCTCCTCCAGTTCCTGGTAGCTCGGCGCCTGCTCAGCCAGCGCCCGCAGCAGCGCGTCGCCGGCCGCCGAGTCCGTGCTGGGCGCCACAACGTAGATCGCCCCCAGGTCGGCCAGCGCACCCGCCCGGCCGGAGACCACCGCCGCCGCCGCTTCGTCCATCAGGTCGTATTCGTCGTAGAACGCCGACGTGTCCGCCCGGTATCTGTCATACAGCCGCAGGATCTCGCCGAAGTGGCCGCCAGTCGGCGGCGGCCGAACGCCGGCGGCGCTGCGGATGCCGCCGCGGCGCAGGCGGCGAAAGATCTGGCGCAGCACCCGCGCGTATCCCGGCAGGTCCGCCACCTGCTCCAGCGCTCCCCGCGACTCCCGTGCTACCTGCTCGGCCACGTAGTCGCCGATGGGCCGGGCCAGCGGCGAGCGCTTCTGGGCTGCCAGGTATCCCGCGCCCAGCAGCTCTGCGATGCGGGGCAGCGTCTCGAAGCGGACACCGGCGAACGGCGCGATTCCCGCCAGCCGCCGCCGCAGCTGCAGCCCCGCCGCGTGCGACGGCGCGATCACGGTGACCGGCGCCAGCGGATCGGCGGGCCTCGCTGCGGCGATCAAGCTTAGCGTGGAGAAAACGTCAGGCATGGCCTCCGGCGACCTCTGGTTCAAACGGTGGAATATCGCCGCCAGCGTAGGCGTCGCGATTTCGGCCTGTCAAGCCGTATCCGTCACCGATGGCGCCAGGCTCGCCGCTGCCTGTACAATTCGCGGAGATGGGGTACGAGAAAGAGATCGTCACAGCCATCGGCCCCGGGCTCTGGCGCCGCACGTACCCCTTCCTGCGCCACCTCCTCCAGGTCGGCCTCGCCGCCGCCCTCCTGGCCGGCCTCCTCTGGCAGGTCGATGTGGCCTCCGTGCGCAACCAACTGGAGGATGCCACCCTCTGGTGGCTGCCGCTGGCCTTTGCCGCTGTCCTCATCTCTCACTGGTTCCGGGCGTTGCGCTGGCAGGTGTTCTTCCGGCCGATGAAGCCCGTCAGCGTCCCGTTCCTCTTCGGCACGGCCGTCCTGGGCGTCGCCTGCAACCTCACCCTCCCCTTCCGCGCCGGCGAGGTCGTGCGCGTCCAGGTGCTCCGCCGCCGCACGGGCCTCAGCGTCTCCAGCATCCTCGCCACCGTAGTCGCCGAAAAGCTGATGGACGTCGTCGCCTTCTGCAGCTTTATCATCGCCGGCGCCGTGCTCTACCAAGAGGCGCGCTTCCTCTGGCCGCTCGCCGTCCTCTACGGCGTTCTGCTCGTGGCCGGCGTCCTCGCCGCCCGCCGGCTCGCCATCCGCTCCGGGCAGCAGCGGCCGCGGCTCATCAGTCAGCCCGCCGGCCGCATCCGCGCCTGGCTCGCGGCCGAGCTGGACGCGTTTGGCGCCGGGCTCCAGGCCTTCCGCCGGCCCGCGGCCATGTTCAAGGTCGTCTGGACCTCCCACGTGGCCTGGCTCATCGAGGCGGTTGTGTACTACTCCTGCGGCCAGGCCCTGGGCCTGGACCTCTCGCCGGCCGTCTATCTGCTCGTCGTCGTCGCCGCCTCGCTCGCCGTCTCCGTACCGGTCACTCAAGCCGGACTGGGCGTGTTCGAGCTGGCCCTCACCGGCCTGGTTGTCGCGTTCGGCGTCGGCGAATCGCAGGCGGCCGCCTTCGCCATCTTCTCGCACGTGGTACTGGCGCTGCCCTACCTCGTGGCCGGCCCCCTGGCCGCGGTCGCCATGAAGCTCAGCTTCTCGGACATCCTTTTCCTGCGCGTGGCAGCAGACCGAGAGGACGAACAGACCGTGACGGCCTCATCCACCGCTGACGTGGGCGCTTAGTTTCAGCCGCCGGCTACAGCCAGCCGCGCGCGCGATACCACTCGCCGGTCAGCCGCGTGCCTGCCCGTATCTCGACGCGCGGAGACCACCCCAGGTCGCGGTGCAGCGACTCGTGCGAGCAGACCCAGTAAGGCTGCGCCATCTCGCGCACCTTCTCTCGCGTCAGCGGGACGGCCCGCCCGGCGATGCGGCCGAACGCCTCGCTGGCCAGCGCCGCCGCCCAGAACGCCCAGCGCGGCGCTTTGATCCGTATCGCCCGCCGCCCCACTGCCTCTTCCACCGCCGAAAGCAGGTCCCGCCACGAGTACACGTGGCCGTCTTCCGGGTAATACGTCTGCCCGGCGACGGCGGCCTCCGCTGCCGTCGCCTCCACGACCGCACGCGCCGCGTCCTCCACGTAGACGATCGAGATGCGGTTGCGGCCGCCCATCAGCAGCGGCACCAGTCGCCGGCGCGCCAGCCGGAAGAACGGCAGCAGCGCCGGGTCGCGCGGCCCGTAGATCACCGGCATCCGAAATATCACCGCCCGGTCGGCGACGCGCGACGCTCGCGTTAGCTCCTCCCCACCCAGCTTCGTCCGCCCGTAAGCGGTCAGTGGTCGCGCGGTCGCGCCGACCGGGCGCGGGCGCCCGTCCTCGCTCGGCCCTTCCGCCGCCAGGCTGGAGATGTAGATGAACCGCTTCAGGTCAGGCACCGCCGCCTCGATTGCCGACAGCAGGTTCGCGGTGCCGTCCCGGTTCACCGCCACGAACTCCGCCTCGCTGCGCGCCTTCACCAGCCCGGCGGCGTGCACCACCGCGTCGATGCCGGACACCGCATCGCGTAGAGAACCGGCGTCGGTTACGTCACCGATCGCTTCCTCGCTGGCGAACCCACGCAGGAACTCGCGGCTGCTCGGCCTGCGGACGAGGACGCGCGCCTGGTGCCCCGCAGCGGCGAACCCCTCCGCGATGTGGGAGCCCAGGAAGCCGCTGGCGCCCGTCACCAGGACCTTCACGTCTGCAGCGCCTTTTCGTAGATGCGATAGGTCTTGTAGTGCTCTGCTCCCACCTTGGTGGCTAACGAATTCACCAGGCCGTTATCTTCCAGCGTCCAAGAGAACTCCGCCCACTTGTAACCCCTCTCCGTCGCCCCCCGGTATATCTCATCGCACAGCAGGTACCCCAGACCTGCGTACTGCCGTGTCCGGAACTCCTTCTTGACACCCAGTAAGAGCAGCCGCCCGCTCTTCACCCGCCGCACCTTCAGCCGCCAGAGCAGCTTGATAAACCCGAAGGGGAAGAGCCGGCCGTTCAGGTCCCGGATGGCCTCGTTGACGTTCGGCACGGCCAGCGCCACGCCCGCCGGCACGCCGTTGATCTCCACGATAGGCACGATGTCCGGGTCCACGATCAACCGCAGGTCGCGCGCCATCTGTTCTGCCTCCGCCGCTGTGGCCGGCACGTACCCCCAGTTCTCGCTCCAGGCGTCGTTATACAGATCCAGGATCGTCCGCACTTCCTCACTGAACCGCCTGGTCTCCGCCCGCCGCACCTTCACCTCGGGCCGCTCCCGCAGCTCTTTGGCCATCCTCGCGGGCGAGCCCGGCGGCACCGGCTGACTCTGCCAGCGCCACGCGTACAGGTCTTTCACCTTGGCGTAGCCGCAGCGCTCCAGTAGCTCCGGGTAGTACGGCTGCGAGTACGGCATCAGGATCACCGGCGGCGAATCGAAGC
>JBGQEU010000165.1:0-4444 GCA_041496525.1 Dehalococcoidia bacterium | reverse complement strand
CGGGTGCGCCAATCCGCAGCCTTATCGTCCACATGGCACCCTCCTTTTGCCCAAGAATTGTAGTTCCGGGGCTGCGACGTGTCTGTCAGGTGGGTGGAATAAGCGGGCGTGGGGTTCTGCCCCACAGGCCGCCGTGGCGCTAGTGGGCGGGCATCACCAGCGAGCTTGCTGTCCCCGCCGCTACGGCCTCGCCAGCCTGGTTCTGGCACCACACGTCGTACACCCGGCGCACCACCGCGCCTTCCGGCACGGCCTGCGCCAGCCGCCCGTTCGCGGTCAGCGTATGGGCGCAAAGCGCCGGCCGCAGGAAAGCCAGCGAGAGATCGGCGTAGGCGAACCACTCCTTCCCCAGCACGTCCGTCATCATCTCAGATATGTAGTCCGCCGCCATCAGCCCCTGCGCGACGGTGGCCCCGAAGCCCGCCGCTTTCGCCGCCTCCGGCTGCACGTGGATGGACTGTCCACGCAGCGCGTTGGCCGAGTCCTCTGAGTATGCTGTCATCTTCTCCTGCGTCAGCGTGCGCGTGACAGCGGTCAGGTTGCCCTCCCCGGCCGGGCGGCCCCCTTTGCCCTCGCCCTCTTCCTTCTTTCCTCTCCCCTCTGCCCGCCCCGGAAAAGCCATCGTCACGCGGGAATTGCCGATCATCAGCCCGGTCTCGTCGCGAAAGCGAGCTTCGAACACGAACCAGCGGCGGCCGCGGCGCTCGTACTTTTCGAGGAACCGTCCGTAGCCGATGAGCTGGCGGTCCAGGCGCAGCGCGGCGATCGTCTCGATCTCCTGCCTGGCGTGGAGCGTTCCCGGCGGCACCGGCGCGATGGAATCGATGAACCGCATGGCGGCGTTGCCCAGGATGGCGGGCGGCGCCACCGGCGGGCCCCAGGGTGAGCGCTCGTGGTGCCAGGGGTGCCGGTTCTCGACCGCCTCGAGGTGGCGGGCGATGCGGTCTTTCACGGGGTACTTGTACGGCCCATGGAGTCTGGCGGTGTCGATGCCGTCGTAGGACAGGTCTGGCATGGTACCGCCGATGATAGCAGCGCCCGCGCTTGCGGTCGATAGAATGGCGTATCTGGCGATGCCGCCCGGCGTTCTGTCCTGCCGGCGCGGCGGTATAATCGCCAGGTGAGCCCTTCGTCTGCGCTCAGGACAGGCCCCCAGCCCGGACAGCGCCTCGTCCTCATCGACGGGCACAGCATCATCCACCGCTCCTTCCACGCCATGAAGCAGCTGAAGGAGCCGCTGCGGATCGCGTCTACCGGCGAGCTGGTCGGCGCCCCCTTCGGGTTCGCCAACACGTTCCTGGCGATGTTCGGGGAGCTGAAGCCGACGCACGTGGCCGTCGCGCTGGATATGGCGGGGCCCACGTTCCGCCACGAGATCACGGAGACGTATAAGGCCACGCGTGTGCCGATGCCGGACGAGGAGCGGGAGGAGTTCGGGCGCCAGTTGCGCCGCTGCCGCCAGCTGATCGAGACGTTCGGCATCCCCATGTACGAACTGGAGGGCTACGAGGCGGACGACATCCTGGGCACGCTGTCCGTTCAGGCGGCGGAGCGGGAGATCGATACGTATCTCGTCAGCATGGACAGTGACATCGCCCAGCTGGTGCGGCCCGGCGTCCACCTCTGGATGTACCGCCCCTATCAGCGCGATTCCGTTGTCTTCGTGACCGAGGACGACGTGGCAGGGCGCTACGGCGTCCAGCCGGAGCAGATGCCGGACCTGAAGGCGCTGAAGGGCGATGTCTCCGACAACATCGCGGGCGTCCCCGGCATCGGTGATAAGACCGCGATCCGCCTCGTCCAGGAGTTCGGGAGCGTCGAGCACCTGCTGGAGCGTATCGGTGAGGTGAAGCCGGCCAAGACGCAGGAGTCGATCCGCGACAACGCCGATCAGCTGCGCCAGAGCAAGCACCTGGCGACGATCGACTGCGATTCGCCGATCACACTGGACATGGACGAGTCCGATTTCTATGCGCACTACGATCCCGAGCGGGTGCGGGGGCTGTTCCGGGAGATGGAGTTCCGCACGCTGGTGCCGCGGCTGCCGGCGTCCGATGGACAGGCAGCCGCTACGGCTCCGGCAACCCCGGAGACGCCGGCGGATCAGCGCTACTCTATCGTCCGCACGGAGGAGGAGTTGGAAGGGCTCGCCCGGCGCATCTCGGAGCGCAAGGCTTTCGTACTGGACGCCGAGGCGACGAGCCGTGACGCCATGCGGACCGATCTGGCCGGCCTGTCCGTGGGCCTCGGAGACGGCGAGGCCTACTACGTGCCCTTTGGTCATGCCCCGCGTCTCGGTGATGGCCCGCAGCTTGCGCTCGATACCGTCCTTCGCCGCCTCGGCCCCCTCATCGAGGACGAAGCGATCAAGGTCAGCGGCCACAACCTGAAGTTCGATATCGTCGCCATGGCCAACCTCGGCGTCTGGGCGCGTGGCATCGACTTCGACACCATGATCGCCGCCTACCTGCTGGGCGAGGGCGGCGGCGCCGGCCGCCCGGAGGAAGGAAACCTGGCGCTGGGCTGGCTCGTCTCCCGCCGGTTCGGGGTGGAACTGCCGGACCGCGGCACGCTCCTCGGCCGGGGCAATCGCAAGTCCGCCCAGTTGACCATGGACCAGGTGGACGTCGAGGCGGCGGCCGCCTGCGCCTGCGCGGGAGTCGACGCCACCGCCCGCCTGCGCGATGCTCTGCAGCCGGAGCTGGAGGAGAAGGCGATGCGGGGCCTCTTCCACGAGATCGAGATGCCGCTGGTGCCGGTCCTGGCCCGCATGGAGCTGAACGGCATCGCCATCGATACCGGCGCGCTGCGGGAGATGTCCGAGTCGCTGGCGATGGACGTCCGTCGCGTCGAAGAGGAGATATATGCCGGCGTCGGCCACGAGTTCAACATCGGCTCGCCCATCCAGCTCAGCCATATCCTCTTCGAGGAGCTGCACCTGCCCAAGACCCGCCGCCTGAAGACGGGCGCCTACAGCACCGATGCGCAGTCGCTGGAGGGGCTGCGCGGCCTGCACGAGATCGTCGACCACATCTACGAGTACCGGGAGCTGACGAAGCTGAAGTCCACTTATCTGGACACGCTGCCCTTCTTGGTCAACCCGCGCACCAACCGCCTGCATACGGACTTCAACCAGACGGGGGCCGCCACCGGGCGGCTCTCCTCCAGCAACCCGAATGTGCAGAACATCCCGGTGCGCACGAAGCTGGGCGAGCAGATCCGGCGCGCCTTCATCGCCCGCGATGCCGGGCCCGATCCGCAGTTGCTGTCCGCCGACTACTCGCAGATCGAGCTGCGCATCATGGCGCACATCACGGGCGATCCGGCGCTCGTGGAGGCGTTCCGCCGCGACGAGGACATCCATGCCGCCACTGCCTCGCAGGTGTTCGGCGTCTCCCTGGGCGAGGTGACGCCGGACATGCGGCGCCGCGCCAAGGTGTTCAACTTTGGTGTTCTCTACGGCCTCAGCGAGTTCGGCCTCTCCGTGCGCGAGAAGATCAGCCGGGAGGAAGCGGCGACCTTCATCCGCACCTACTTCGAGAAGTACCCCGGCATCCAGCGCTACGTCTCGGAGACCGTCCAGCGCGTTCGCGAGTGCGGCTACGCGGAGACGCTCTTCGGGCGGCGGCGGTACATCCCGGAGATCCATTCGCCCAACTTCAACGTGCGCGCCGCCGCCGAGCGGGCGGCCATCAACATGCCGGTGCAGGGCACGGCCGCGGATATCATCAAGATCGCGATGAACCGGCTGGACGCCGAGATGCAGCAGCAGAAGATGCACAGCCTGATGACCCTGCAGGTGCACGACGAGCTGATCTTCGAGTGTCCCGGGGATGAACTGGAGGAGATGCGGCGGCTGGCGCTCGACATAATGCCCAAGTCAATCGATATGGAGGTACCCCTGAAGATCGACACGAAGGTGGGCCGCAACTGGGGCGAGATGCAGTACGGGGAGCCGGTGGAGGTGGGGGAGTTCGGCGGATAGCGCGCTCGGGGACCATTCCGTTCGCCCTGAGGAGCACGCTGCGCAGCAGCGGGCGTCTCGAAGGGCTTCGCTGGCCCGCCCCGCCACGAAGTGCTTCGAAAGGCTCGGGACGAACGGATTGAGGTCCGCTCGCATTTCGGCTCTCGAAGGTGAGCGGGCACCGGCCGCACCGGACGCCGCCCACGGATAGACACTGCCGAACGGGCGCGGTAGTCTTGGCCTCAGATGTGGGACGTTTTGTTGACCGTTGGCAACGCCATCTTCATCCCGGCGCTGGTGCCCGCCGTGGTGGACAAGCGGTCCCACATCCCGCGCAAGACCTCCGGCCTGGCCGTCCTCGGCATCGCCATCGTCATCGTCGGTCTGGTTGGGCAGGGGCTCGTGCTTAGCCCGGTGATGGCGGCAGTCGGCGGCATCATGTGGGCGTTCATCTTCCTCTTCCGTGCGCAGGCGTCGCCG
>JBGQEU010000164.1:0-4458 GCA_041496525.1 Dehalococcoidia bacterium | reverse complement strand
CTCATCGTCAACCCGGGCAGCCCCACGTTTCCTAACCATCAGACGACGCGCCTGGGGACCATTGGCTTCCTGGACATCGAAGGGTCGCGCGTGCGGCCGTCCATCGTCCAGCTGTCGTAGCGCGTCCGCGTCCGGACCCGGGCCGCGCGCTCGAAGCCTCAGTGCCCCGCCCGTCCTCTGAGAGCCTCAGGATTCGCCGACGCCCCTTCGAGCCCTTCGACAGGCTCAGCGTGCGCGGTTCACAGGTTCCGTTCGGGCTGAGCTTGTCGAAGCCCTTCGTGTCGCCCACTGGTACGAAGCCCTTCGACAGGCTCAGGGCGAACGGACGCCCGATCCAGCCCCCAACCTCCAACTCCCGCCTCCTCCCAGCGCGGCACCGGAACTTTTCGCGCTCGCCTTCCGTCAAGGGAGCAGACATTGACGGAGGTGAGAGCGATGAGAAAAGCGAGCGTTATTGCGGCCGTCGCGGCCGCGGGGTTGCTGGGGTTGGGCGTGCTGCTGGCGGGGACAGGCTGCGGCGATACTCAGGGCACGCCGGGACCGGCAGGATCGGCGGCGGAAGGCGCGAGCCAGTACGCCAACAAGGACGCCCTATCGCTGCAGGGTGCGCCGGCGGCCATGCCTGCCCCAGCGGACCGGTCCGCTCAAGGGAACCCGGCCGCGGGCGTCGCCACTGGCGGCGGCGCGGCAGCGGGCGGCAGCAGCGATACCCTCCCCCTGCCGCAGCTCGGCGACCGCAAGATCGTCCGCACCGCGACGCTGGAGCTGTCGGTGGAGAAAGTTGGATCGTCCGTGGACCAGGTGCAGCAGATAGCGGCAGCGGCGGGCGGGTTCGTATCGAGCTCCAGCCTGAACTCGGAGAGCCCCCAGGGGCAGGCGGACGGCCGGCAGCGTCAAACGGCGAGCATCACCATCCGCGTGCCCGCCCAGGCTTACGCGAGTGTGATGAGCCAGCTGCGGGGGATCGCCAAGGAGGTCGGAGCCGAGAAGAGCGATGCGTCCGAGGTGACGGAGGAGTACACGGACCTGCAGGCGCGGCTGCGCAACCTGGAGGCGACGGAGGGCCGCTACCTGGAGTTGCTGGCCAAGGCCCAGAGCATCCAGGACATCCTGCTCGTTCAGGACCGCCTGAACTCCGTCCGCCTGGAGATCGAGCGCGCGCAGGGCCGTATCAAGCTTCTGGACGACCTGACCGACCTGGCGACCGTCAGCATCCAGCTGCACCTGCCCGCCCCGGCCGGCGTGCAGGAGGAGACACAGGCCAACTGGGCGCAGCAGGTGTGGGACGACGCCTGGGCCGCATCTAAAGATGTCATGCGCGTGATGGCCACCGCCGGGATCATCGGCGGCGTGGTCCTGGCCTGGATATTGGTGCCGGGAGGGCTGCTCCTGGCCGGCTGGCGCATCTTCGGAGGCAGGAGGCAGACCAAGCCGGCCGCCTAGGCGGCGCGGCACGCCAGGGTGCGCGGTCATGTTGATTAGGCGGGGGGCCGTCAATATAATACGGGAGTTGAGCACAAGCTCTGAGACGGCTCTTGGACTACGATTCGCTGCGCGTCAAAGATATCCTGGTCCCGGTTGACGGCGCTCCAGCGGGGTTTGACGCACTGGCGCTGGCCTGTTCCCTTGCCCGGAAGAACAAGGGCACAGTCTACGCCGTATATGTGATAGAGGTAGCCCGCACGCTCGCCCTCGATGCGGAACTGGAACCGGAAGCGGCACGGGCAGAGCAAGTGCTGGTCCAGGCCGAGAAGGTGGCCGACGAGCTGGACTACAAAGTGGAGGGCGAGATCTTGCAGGCACGTGAAGCCGGCCATGCCATCGTAGACGAGGCGATAGAACGCGGGGTGAGCGCCGTGGTCATGGGCGCTGGATACGAACGCCCGCTGGGGGATTTCCAGCTGGGGAGCGTGGCCCAGTACGTCGTCAAGAACGCGCCGTGCCAGGTCATCCTGCTCCGGAGCGCGGTTCGGGAGTAATGGAATGAAGATAGTCATAATGGGGTGCGGCCGCGTGGGCGCGGCGCTGGCAACCATGCTGGGCCAGGACGGCCACGAAGTGACGGTGCTTGACACGAACGCGGACGCCTTCCGCCGCCTGCCGCCGGACTTCACGGGACAACGCCACGTGGGAAACGGCATCGACCAGGACGTACTGGCCCGGATCGGCGTCCGCGAGGCCGACGCGTTCATCGCCGTTACGCAGGGGGATAACCGCAACGTGATGTCGACGCAGATGGCCAAGCACCTGTTCGGCGTGCCGCGGGCGCTTTGCCGCATCTACGACCCGATCCGCGAGGAGATATACAGGGGGCTTGGCCTGGAGACGATCAGCCCCACGCTGATGGGTGCCAGACTGCTGAAAGAAACGCTATACAGTCAGCCGGGTGAGGCACAGAAGGCAGCGCAGTAATGTACATCATCGTCGTGGGCGGCGGAAAAGTCGGCTACTACCTGGCCAAGGAGCTGGTGGAGTCACCCGAAGGGAACGAGGTGCTGGTCATCGAGAAGGACGGCGCTAAGTGCGACCGCATCGTCGAGGAGCTGGGAGATATCGCCCTGCGCGGCGATGGTTGCGAGGCGGCAACGATGGAAGTGGCCGGGTTTGGCCGGGCAGACATGGTGATCGCCGTGACCGGCGACGACGAGGACAACCTGGTCTCCTGCCAGGTGGCCAAGGTGAAGTTCAACGTCCCCCGCACCATCGCCCGCATCAACAACCCCAAGAACAAGGAGATCTTCCGGCGCCTCGGCATCGATACCACGGTCAGCGCCACCGCCGCCATCCTGGCCCAGATAGAGCAGGAGCTGCCGACCCATCCGCTGATACCGCTGCTGTCGCTGAGTGGCGGCCTGGAGATCGTCGGCCTCAAGGTGCCGCCGTCGTCCGCTGTCGTCGGCAAGCGCATCAAAGAGGTGCTCCTCCCCCATCAGTCGCTCATCGCCCTGGTGATCGATAGGGAGGGCACGCCGCGCGTACCATCCCCTGATACGGTCATCCAGGCCGAAGACGAAATCGTCGCCGTCACCCCCACGGAGAACCAGGACACCATGCGGGCCGCCCTGACGGCCTCATCAACCGGGCTCAGCGGCGCCTCGCGATGACCCGCCGGCTCGCCTTTCTGGGGCCGCCCGGCACATACAGCGAGGAGGCGGCGATCCGCTATTCTTCCGGGGCGGGAGACAGCTACGAGGTCGTCCCCCTGGCCAGCATCAGCGGCGCCATCACGGCCGTGGAGTCGGGAATGGCGGACGAGGCCATTGTGCCCATCGAAAACAGCCTGGAAGGCTCGGTGACGGAGACGCTGGACATCCTGGTGCATACGCCGAAGCCCCTTTTGATCCGCGATGAAGTGGTGCTGCCGGTGGACCACTACCTGCTCGCGAAGCCGGGGATGAAACCCGACCGGGTGAAGGTGATCTTCGCGCACCCGCAGGCCCTGGCTCAGTGCCGCGGCTTCGTCGAGCGGTGCTTTCCCAAAGCCGCCGTGGAGGCCGCGCTCTCCAACGCTGCCTCTGTGGAGGAGATGCTGGCGCGGGACGACGCGGCGGCCATCGGCACGCGGCGAGCGGCCGAGATATACGGGGCAGAGGTCCTGGCGCAGGGTATCCAGGACCGCAGTCCGAACGTCACCCGCTTCGTCGTGCTCGGCCAGGAAGACCGGCCGCGAAGCGGCGACGACAAGACATCGCTGGCCTTCGGCTTTGCTGTGGAAGACCGGCCCGGGCTCCTCGTGGGCGCTCTGCAGGAGTTCTCGGCCCGTTCCATCAACCTCTCGAAGATCGAGTCGCGGCCCAGCAAGGAGAAACTGGGCACGTACATCTTCCTGGTAGACGTGGACGGCCACCGGACGGACCTGCCGCTGGCGGAAGCGCTACAGCGGATCGAGGCAGCCTGCTCCTTCTTTCGCGTGCTGGGCTCTTACCCCCGCTACCGGGAGACGGCCCCGTAGACGAGGCGACCCGATGCGTAGATGGGACCGCGCAACCGGACAGGTGGAAGTGGTGGTAGCGGGGTCTATCCACTAACTCGATGCCGGAAATACCCGACCTCGAGGGCTACTGCGCCTACTTCAATAAGCGCCTGCCCGGCCTGAGGGTGGAGAGCGCGGAGACGCCCATCGCCTGGATGGTGCGGGCCGGGCGCGAGGAGTTCCAGGAGCGGATGCAGGGTCAGGTGTTCCAGCCGGTGCGGCGGCGCGCCAAGCTGCT
The DNA here is from genome assembly GCA_041496525.1 of Dehalococcoidia bacterium. GTDB lineage: Bacteria > Chloroflexota > Dehalococcoidia > SM23-28-2 > RBG-16-64-32 > JBGQEU01. The sequence goes on along the minus strand of JBGQEU010000164.1, from coordinate 247 downwards.
GCTGTTCCCGTTCCAAAGCGGCGACTTCCTGGTCGTGCACGCCATGCTGGCCGGCCGCTACCAGTACGTGGAACCAGCCCACAAGCGCCGCACCATGACCGCCTGGGCCCTCAGGCTGAGCAACGGCATGGAGCTGCGCTACTTCGACGAGCGGCGCATGGGCCGGACTTACCTGGTGCGGGAGGACGAGTTCGCGGAGAAGGTGCCGCGCTGGACGGAGATGGGGCCGGACGTTATGAGCCCCGAT
>JBGQEU010000163.1:0-4469 GCA_041496525.1 Dehalococcoidia bacterium | reverse complement strand
TTCACCTTCGCCTCGATCTCCGGGACCGGGACGTTGATCACGGGAGAGATCAGGCGGTAGACGGCCGCCTCACCGCGATCGGGCAGATCGCCGGGGACAATGGCCACCGAGAAGCGGGCAGTGTTCTCCACCAGCAGGCGCCCGTTGCGGTCATAGATGAGGCCGCGGGCGGCCGGCTCCGGCACCTCGCGGATGGCGTTGATTTCGGCGCGCTGCCGGTAGTCGGCGCCGTTGATCACTTGCAGGTTTATGAGTTGGACGAGGAGGATTCCGAACATGAGAAGGACCAGCGCCCGCAGAAGGGCCGCCATGGCTGGCGGCGAGCCGCCGGGGCGCTCCCGCTTGGGCTCCTTGGCCCGCCAGCGTCTGCGATTTCCGAATAGTCCCATCAGTTCGGCAGATCCATCAGTATGGTGAACTGAGGCGGCCCGCGCCCTGGAGGCCGGTCGGACGGGGGCTCAGCCAGTGCACCGGAAGATAGACGATGGCAGTGAACAGGGAGTTGACGATGACCGCCGGGATGACGACGCGCAGAACGGCCTGGCCCCAGGAAACGCCCTCGCCGGTGGCGGCGAGGACCGCCAGGCTGATGATGCCATAGGCCAAACTTCCAGCCGCCACCACGGCCACGGTAGGCAAGAACTCCGTGTCCACTGAGCGTAGGCGTGCGGCGGCGGCCAGGAGCACGATCGGCGCCAGGCCGAGGACAGAAGTGCCGAGAGGGTCGCTCGTGGTCAGGTCTCGCAGGAAACCGGCCATGGGGACCACGACGAAGGCTTCTTCCTGGCCGCGGATGACGGCCCAGGAAGCGGCGAAGATAAGCACGAGATCCGGCGTGACACCGAGTACCTTGACATAAGTAAGCGCCGACGAATGAAGCACGGCCAGGAACCAGGCGACGACGAAGGCGATGGCATACTTCACGGCGGGGTGAGTCTCTTGGGCTTGAAGTTCAGGATGACAAGCACGGTATCCAGGTCCGAGAGGTTGGTAGCGGGTTCCACGGTGGCTCTTTTGAATGGCGACTGCGGCCGCTCCTCAACGCTTGTTACGGTGCCGATGAGCAGTCCGGCCGGGTAGTTGCCGCCGAGGCCGGACGTGAGCACGAGGCTGCCCTGGGTGATCTGGGTCTCCGGTGGCAGAAGGTTGAGGAGCAGGCCCTGGCGGATATCCCCTTCGGCGACACCGCGCACCGGACCGCTTGGGACGGGCGGAGCCGGCGCCGGGGTCTGAGAGACAGCCGGTGCGGGGCTGGGCTGAGGTGAGGGCTGGGGCGCCGGCACGTCCACCTGCGCGTTGACAGCGCTCTCCGGGTCGGTCACCAGGCGCACCCAGGCGAAGTCTGTGTAGGCCCGGGAGACGGTCCCGATCAGGCTGCCGCTGCGGGAGAGGATAACCATACCTTCGTCAATGCCGTCGCCCGTGCCGCGATCGATGGCGACGGCTCGTTTGAGGCCCGACGGGTCCTGCGCGATCACGTTGGCGGCCAGAAGTTGGTCTGCCTCGCGGCTCTGCTTGACCTTGAGGGCGTCCTCCAGCTCGCGGATGTGTTGCTGCGCCTGCTGCTGCTCCGCCAGCTGTCTCTGCAGCGATTCCAGCTGATCGTGCAGGCGCTGGTTCTCCCGCACCAGGCCGCCGCGATCCGTCATGCCGTCGATGATGTCGTTGATGGGGCTGGCGATGTCGAGGAGGCCGCCGGCCAGCGGCGCTGTGAGGTTGAGGGAGAGGTTCTGGAAAGGGTCAAGTATGCGCTGGCGCGAGAGAATGATGCTCACCACGCCCACCGCGCAGACTGTTGCCAGCCACCAGATCACTCGCATCGCTATCGGCCTTCACGCCCATCCCCGCACCCGGGCGGAGATCCGCAGGCTGCCCTCCCGGTGCCTAGCGGGGCGCCTTCCGGGTGTTCAATCTCGCTTGCAGCTTCTGCAAGGTAGCCGCCTCCTCCAGTACCTCCGCGGCCCCCCGGACGACGCACGTCAGCGGCTCCTCCGCCACGTAGACGGGGAAGCGCGTGTCCTGGGCCAGGCGCCGGTCCAGCCCGCGGACCAGGGCGCCGCCGCCGGCCAGAATAATGCCGGTGCTCATGATATCGGCGATGAGCTCCGGCGGCGTAATTTCGATCGTCTGACGTACGGAGTCTACGATCGCCGTGATGGAGCCGGACAGGGCGTCCCTGATCTCCACGCTGCTCACCTCCACCGCCTTGGGCAGGCCGGTGGCGAGGTCGCGGCCTCTGAGCTCGATCGTGATCTCGTGCTCCAGCGGGTAAGCGGAGCCGGCTTCGATCTTGACGTCCTCCGCCGTGCGCTCGCCGATGAGCATGTTGTGCACCTGACGGGCGTAGGAGACGATTTCGGCGTCCATCTCGTCGCCGGCCGTGCGGATAGAGGTGGCGACGACAATGCCGCCCATGGAGATGACTGCGACTTCCGTGGTGCCGCCGCCGATGTCGACGATCATGGAGCCCCCAGGCTCCATGACGGGCAGCCCGGCGCCGATGGCGGCGGCCATCGGCTCCTCAATGAGATAGGCAGCGCGGGCGCCGGCGTTAAGGGCGGCGTCGTGCACGGCCCTCTTCTCGACCTCCGTCACGCCGGACGGGATGCCGATGGAGACGCGGGGGCGCGGCAGCCCGAAGCCGAAGTGGTCGTGCACGGAGCGGATGAAGTACTGGAGCATCTTCTCCGTCACCGAGAAGTCGGAGATGACCCCGTCGCGCAGCGGGCGCACGGCGACGATGTCGGCGGGGGTGCGGCCGACCATGCGCTTGGCCTCGCTGCCGATGGCCAGGATCTTCTTGTTGACGCGGTCAATGGCGACGACTGATGGCTCGTCAATGACGATACCTCTGCCCTTGACCATTACCAGCGTATTCGCTGTCCCCAGATCTATGGCTACGTCATGGGAAAACAGCCCCAAGAGGGCATTGAACGGGTTTAGGGGCAACCTCGCCTCCCTGAGCCGGGCGCTCTACTCAGTGGCATTGTACCTGAGTGCGGTCTGTCGCTGCAAAATGGAGGGTGGACTTCAGAGCCCCGGGTGCCGGGCTCTCAGCTCTTGGACCTGCGCCAGCCGGCGGCGAGGGCATCCGCCTCCGTGCAGAACCACCGCTCTCCCTTGGCTTCGTCGATGACCGTCTGGTCGTAGAAGGCGCCGCCCGGGACGTGGTAGATCTTCTCGCCGCCGGCGCTGATGTTGCCCTTGATGACGGGCTGGGACGTGCTGGAGTACTCGCAGGCGCCGGGGGCGGCGGAGGGCGTCAGGGTGGCCTGGCAGGCCGGTCCCCACAGGCCGCGGCGGGCATCACGCGCCTCGGATTGCAGCCGGGCGAACAGGGCGGCGTACTTTACGTCGGGCGGGTAAGTCGAGGCCTGCGCGTACCCCTCCTCGACGAGGCGCGCGTTCACCATCTCCGCTTGTCCTGAGGCCGTCGAAGGGTCCAGCCAGACGTAGCGGAGCAGCCGGCCGAAATCGTCCGTCTCCGAGACGTCCTTCTCCAGACCCACCGTTCTGCCTTCGACCAGCTCCCGGTTGCGGGTGCTGGCCTCGTGGCCGAAGCAGCCTACCGGCCGCCTGGGGTCCACCGTCTCCGGTGTGTCGACGCCGATGTAGCGCAGCTTGTACTCCTGCCCGCCGATGTTCACCACAACCGTGTCGCCGTCGACGACCCGCGTGACGGTGGCGGCCGTGAGGCCGGTCTGGAGGGTGGGTGAGGAGGAGGACGGGCGGCTGTCGCTGGCGGGCGGTGTGCCGTTGCGAACGGCAGAGGCGGTAGCCGAGGGCTGGTCAGTGGCGGCCTGTTGCGTGCAGGCGATGGCGAGAGTGAGGAGGACGAACAACAGGCCCGTCAGCGCACGACGCCCTTTCCCACTCATGGTGAGGCTACTCGTACCATGAGAGAGATCGCGCGCCCGGTGAGGGCCTTGTACTCCGCTCATCCTACGAGCCCCTCAGGATGAGCGGGAAGATGCGCCTTCCGCAGCCGGATCGTCGTTGCTCATAACTCCACCCCGTGCTCGCGAAGCAGGCGCAGGAACTGGTCATCGTCGAGGATCGCCGTGCCGTATTTCTGGGCCTTCTGCAGCTTGGAGCCCGGGTCTGCTCCGGTCACCAGGTAGGTGGTCTTGCGGGTGACGCTGCTGCCGGCCTCGGCGCCGAGTTCGGCTACCGTGCGCTCGGCCTGGCCGCGGGGCATGGTGGCCAGTGTGCCCGTGAATACGAAGCTCTGGCCCGTGAGTGGGCCCTCAGTGCGTTGACGGCGCTTCTGCTCCATGCTGACGCCCGCCCGCCGCAGCTTATCGATGATCGTGCGTTTCTGCGGGTCGCGCAAGTAGGCGTGCACGCTGCGGGCGATGGTGGGGCCGATGGCTTCGGCCTCCTGCAGCTCCTCTTCGCTGGCCTGCGCCAGGGAGTCGATCGTCTGGAAGTGGTTGGCCAGGACCTGCGCCACTTCGCCGCCCACGTGC
>JBGQEU010000162.1:0-4476 GCA_041496525.1 Dehalococcoidia bacterium | reverse complement strand
GGATGTTGTTGAAATCGTGAACCTGTGCTTCGGCCTGCGCTGGGCGGAAGCGGAGGTTTCTTCCGCCCGAACAGGCGAAGAGGCGCTCAAGATGATCGAGCAAGAACGGCCGGACATCGTTCTCCTGGACATCGTCCTGCCCGGGATAGATGGCTTCCAGGTCTGTCAGGAAGTGCGCAGCTTCTCCGACGTGCCCATCGTCATGCTCAGCGCCCGCGGTGCCGAAGTGGACAAGGTGCGCGGCCTCGAGATGGGCGCCGACGACTACATTACGAAGCCGTTCAGCCACCTGGAACTGCTGGCCCGCGTCCGCGCCGTTATGAGGCGCTACCAGAGCCAGTTGCCGGCCGTGGGCGAGGTTTTCGAATCCGGCGACCTGCGCATCGACTACGCCAGCCGTCAGGTCATCGTGAGGGGCAAGCCCATTCGCCTGACGCCGACTGAGTACTCGCTCCTGTTCCACCTCAGCCGCAACGCCGGCCGGGTGCTGCCGCACCACACGCTACTGGCCAAGGTCTGGGGCCGCGAGTACACCGACGAGATCGATTATCTGAAGGTCTACATCCGGCGGCTGCGCCAGAAGCTGGAAGGGGACCCGGAGACGATCGGCCGTATCGTCAGCGAGCGCGGCGTCGGCTACAAGTTCGTCACCGTATAGCCTCTGCTCGCTCCAGCGTCTTTCGGACGCCCATCAGTTCCCATTTCCCTCTGTTTTGCCAAGACAAACAAGCCGGGCACTCATCACGCCGGGGCACGGGTCCGGCGCCTATTTACCGTTTCTTTACTCGCGCAGCCTCGCGCGCCTCTTCTCTGTTCACTCGTCCGGCGTGAGAATTTGGTCTGGTTTCAGACATGTTTCATAGCCGGGGACGAGAACCATGAAATGCGCCTCATGTGACGTCGAACTGACGGCGGCTCCCACAATCGCCAATGGAGAAGCATTCTGCTGCCCCGGCTGCACAGAAGGCGGCCCCTGTACCTGCAGCTACGAGGGTGAGTTCGCGCGCCGACGGCAGAACGGCCACGGCCGCGTCGCGACGTTGAAAGACCTCCTGGACCGCTACGAGGACGTGACGGACCGCCACTAGACGCCGCCTCTACCTGCCGCCCGCCCTCGTATTCGACTCGATGTCGTCCAGCACGGCCAGCAGATAGCGCAGGGCAAAAAGGAAGAGCGAGCCGACTGTCGCCGCAAAGCCAATGACGGCCAGGAGGATTACCGCCTGCGACGTAGTGTCCTGGCAGACCTGGACGTTGGCCAGCGTCACCTGCACCGTGGCACAGCTCTCTGTGCCGATGACCAGGAAGGCGACGACCGCGATCACCCAGCCGCCGATCAGGACCAGCCAGCCCAGCGGCGCCAGCAGGTTGGAGAACGAGCGGGCCGTCATCGGTGTGCCCGGCGACCATCGCCTCGCCGGCGGCGCTCCAGGTGGCAAACGGCCCGGTCGCGGGCGAGTACGCAGGCGGCAGGCTCACCGCCGGCGGCCATCGTCGCGGCCACCATCGGGTTGGCGATCATGTTAACGGCCCCCCTCTCAGATTTCAGCCGCCGGGTCACCCAGTATATCGCAGCGAGGCCCGATGTTGAAAAATTCCCCCACATATGTGATATTTCAAGAGGACTCGAGCAGTCGGCGTGACCCTGGAGGTGAGCCGTCATGCAGCGAACGCCCCACCACTGCCCGCACTGCCAACAGCCGCTGTGGATCGCCAGCGACATGTGGGGGCCGTACTACCTCTGCGAGGACTGCGGCTGGACGGCCGAGGACGACGCAGACCTGGCCCAGCGCGAACCGTTGCTGGGGACACAAGACCTCCCCGCGGCGAAAGAAGACTCGCGAGTGGCCAGCGATCCCAGAGCATGAGAGGCGCCGGCCGCTTCCTTCTGGGCGCCATCCTGGGAGCTGCTCTGGGTTACGCCCTGAGCCTCATCCTGGCCCCCTCCCAACGCACCCACCGCGGCGCGGGGGCCCATCCGGCACAGGCCGAAGCAGCCTCCCGCCTGAGACAGCCGGCCGCCTGACGCGTGCTACGATTGCCCCGTCAATGATCGACCAACGCCAGCGTCTGCACGGCCTCTACGTGATCATCGATCCCCAGGTCGCCCCCGGCCGCGATGAGCTGAGCATCGCCCGGCAGGCCATCGCCGGCGGCGCGCGCCTCATCCAGCTGCGCGACAAGGCCCGCGAGAAAGGGTTGCAGCTCCCGGTAGCCAGGGCCCTCCTGGACCTCTGCCGGGAGGCCGGCGTCCCGTTCATCCTGAACGACCACGTGGACCTGGCGCTGGCGGTGAACGCCGACGGCGTGCACGTCGGCCAGAAAGACCTGCCGGTGAGCGTTGTGCGCCGCCTCGTCCCCGCGCAGATGATCGTCGGCTGCTCGACCAACAACGCCGGCGAGGCGCTTCAAGCGGAAGCGGACGGGGCCGACTACGTGTCGGTCGGCCGGCTCTTCCCGACCGGCTCCAAAGAGGACACGAGACCGGCTAATGTGGGCACGATCCGGAGCGTCAAGGGCGCCGTGCGCCTGCCGGTGTGCGCCATCGGCGGCATCAACGAATCGAACATCGACGAAGTGATCGCCGCCGGCGCGGACATGGTTGCCGTGATCGCGGCGGTCATCGCTGCCCCGGACGTTCGCGAGGCGGCCCGGCGGCTAGCCGGGCGGTTCGTGTAGCTCTTGTTCGATGGGCTCACACTTCGACAAGCTCAGTGTGAGCGCGCGGAGGGCGGCGAGGATGGACGTGCTCCGACAAGCTCAGCACGAACGGATGGGGGCCGGCGCGGACATGGTGTCCGTGATCGCGGCGGTCATCGCTGCGCCGGACGTTCGCGAGGCGGCGCGGCGGCTAGCCGGGCGGTTTGGCTGAGAGGGGGCCGAACCGTCAGCCAGGCGGAAGCGTTATAGCCTGCGGGCGAGAGAGCAGTCTGGAGGACCAGCGTGCGACGGTGGGCAGGGCTACTCCTTTTGGCCGCGGCGGTTTGGCTGGGCGCCTTCGGCATCAGCCTGCTGGTAGTCGAATGGCGTCAACCCGACATGTCTGCCAAGGACATCGCCCGGCTTGAGGGCGACTTGGCGGGACTCAAAGGCGATGTCGAAGGGATTAAGAGCCAGCTTGGTATGCTGCGTGCGCCTCCAGTGACGGGCACGCCTGTACCAGAAGCTCGTGCCGTGCCACTGAAGCCCGGCACCGAAGTGCAGTCCGGCGCTGCCCGCATCACCGTGGTCGGGATCACGACCGGCCTGGGCCCTGAATTTGCCCCGCTACGTTCCCGAGTGGACTTCATCGTGGAAGGGCCATTGGGAGGGGCTCTCGGCAGCGACTTCAAGGTAATAGATGCGGGGGGATTCGTTTGCCCGTCTGGCATAAATGCGGAAAGCGGAGCCCCGTTGGCCGCAGGCGAGAAGACGCGCTTCTGGATCCTTTATGGCTGCGCTGAGGGCAATGAGCCAAAGACATTGCTCTTGGACTGGATACGGTTCGAGTTTCCCTAGGCCCACGCCGAGGCCGTTGGCTCACACGAACCGGTCCGGCCGGAACGCCGCCAGCAGCGGGTCCGAGCGCCCCTCCAGCACCAGCCCCGACATGAGCTTCCCGGTGATCGGCGCCAGCAGGATGCCGTTGCGGAAGTGCCCGGCGGCAACGTAGACGTTCTCGCGTTCGGGTAGACGCCCCAGCAGCGGCCAGCCGTCGGCGGAGCCCGGTCGCAGCCCCGCCCAGGTGCTGGCGACGTCGGCATGCCACAGGCCCGGGACCAGGCCGGAGGCCATGCGGCGCAGCCCCGCGATGCCGCGCGCCGTCGTCCGGCTGCGGAAGCCGACGTCCTCCACGGTGGCGCCGGCGAAGAGGAAGCCTCTCGCCTTCGGCACCAGGTACCCCTCGTCGCCCCAGACCGCGTGCCGGACCGCCGTCGAGCGGTAGGCGATCATCTGACCGCGCATCGGCGGCGTGCGGAAGCGCGTGCCCAGGCGGCCACCGAGCCCGCCCGTCCACGGCCCGGCCGCCAGCACCACAGCGTCAGCCATCATGTCGCCGGCCCGGGTACGCACGCCTTTCAAGCGTAGCCCCCGGCCGAGCCACCCCGAAACGGCCTGGCCCGGGCGCAGGTCGGCCCCCAGGCGCTGCGCCGTGCGGGCGAAAGCCTGGGTGAGTGACCCCGGGTTCACATGCATCTCGTCGGGTGAGTAGGCGGCGCCGAGGACGTGGCCGGACAGCGCCGGCTCCAGCAGGCGCAGCGCCTCGCCCTCCACCCACTCCGTGCGCCGCCCGCTTTCGTTCTGCCGCCGGGCGTGGGCCTGGAGCGGCCGTACTATCTCCGGCGTCTCGGCCAGCACCAGGATGCCGGACTTCATGCACTCCACGTCGATGCCGGAGTGCGCCTGCACCTCGTCGATGGTCTGTGGATAGATGTCCAGGCTGGCCAGGCAGAGGTCGCGGAACGGCCCCGGCGCGGCGGCGGTGGCGGGGGCGAT
>JBGQEU010000161.1:0-4488 GCA_041496525.1 Dehalococcoidia bacterium | reverse complement strand
GGCGGCGACGATGATGCCGGCGATCTCGTCGTTGGGCTGGAACGTGTCCTGGAAGGACTGCTTCTCGCTGTCCAGGATCCAGTAGGGCGGCGCCGGCTGATGGGGGGCAATGTAGAGGGGCTTGGTCTTATCAGCCGTCTGGTTGTCGTAGTAGCCGCCGCCGGTCTTGGGGTCGCTGTGGCGGCCGGCCTCGACAGCCGTCTGGGCGTTGTAACGGTCGCTGTTGACGTACTGGTCATCCACCTGGCCGACGGGGTTGGTGCGCACCGACTTCCAGTGCCAGATGTCGCCTAGCTCTCCCGCATTCGCCGTGTACTTGTTGCCGAAACCGCTGTTGGCCGGCTGCTCGCCAGCGTGGCAGAGGACCGCGCACCCTGACTGCGCGAAGCCCGCGATGTTGATGTCCCAGAGCAGCGCGGCCTTGTCCTCGTAGTAGGTGTTCTCCTGGTGCGTGGTGCTGGTGGACAGCATCTTCCAAGTGCCATCGGCCTGCTTCTGCCAGGGCAGGCGGCGCAGGCTCTCGGTCGGGTCGGCATAGTGGAGCAGGAAGTAGACGCTGTCGGAGGTGTATACCGAGCGCATGAAGACCGTGGTGCTGCCCATGTTGGCCCCACCCGCCACGGGGACGCTTATCTCCGTCGCCTGGCTCCAGAGAGCGTCGACCGCGCCGTCAATGACCGGCGCCTGGGGCACCTTGACGGAGGTCAGGATGGGCGCCGGCGTCGGCGTAGGGGTGGGCGCCGTCGTGGGTGTGGCTGTGGGCGCCGTCGTGGGTGAAGCGGTGGGCGCCGTCGTGGGCGTAGGGGTGGGCGCCGTCGTGGGCGAAGCGGTGGGCGCCGTCGTGGGTGAAGCGGTGGGCGCCGTCGTGGGCGAAGCGGTGGGCGCCGTCGTGGGCGAAGCGGTCGGGGCCGGCGTTGGACTGGGGGTGGCGGTGGCGGGGAAGTCCGTCGCATCGCCGGGCCAGGTGTGGGCGTTTATCTCGACGATGTTGGTGGCGCCGTCGCCATCGGAGTCCAGGTTCTCCACCGCTGCCAACGCCGCATCGATGCCGAGACCGATCTGGTCCTTGACGGCCTGGCCATAAGGGTTCCAGGCGCTCGTGTCACCGGAGACATGGCAGGCGTCGCAGCTATTGAGCTTGGTACCGGTGAGGCTGTACTTGTTGACGAAAGCGGTCTTGTAGCTGCCAAAGCCCAGGGCAGAGGACCCCGCCAGCAACCCCGCAGTGACTACAACTCCCGCCACCACCAGCAAGACAGCGAGACGGATTCGGTTCGTGGTCATATCCTTAGCCCTCCTTGACGCGCCGGGCGCGACGCTACACGACCAGTCGGGCCAATGTTAAGGTAGGGCTCGGCATGACGGCCCGTATCTCAGGGTAGGTTCTGGTCACAGGCCGGGCGCCTCTATCCGGCCTCAACCGATCTTGAGCCCCGGCTGGACGTCGATGCCCAGCGGCGCGACGTCGCCGGCCAGGAGCCGGTGATAGCCGCAGGCGGCGACCATGGCGCCGTTGTCGGTGCAGAGGGCGGGCGGCGGCGCCAGGACGGGCAAGGACGAGCGCTCGGCCAGCACCTGCCTTAGGCGGGAGTTGGCGGCGACGCCGCCGGCGAGGATGATCCCCCGCGCGCCGCCGTCGGCGGCGGCCTGCAGCGCCTTGGTGACCAGGGAGTCCACCACGGACTCTTGGAAGGCGGCGGCCAGCTCCGCCGCCTCCGGCCTTTCCCCTTCTTCGCCGCGGACTATGCGCTGCACCTTCGTCTTGAGGCCGCTGAAGCTGAAATCGTAGGGGCGTTCCAGGCGGGCGCGGGGCAGGCGCAGGCGCGGAGAGGGGGCGGCGCCTGCCAGGCGGTCGATGGCGGGGCCGCCGGGGAAGCCCAGGCCCAGCAGGCGGGCCACCTTGTCAAACGCCTCACCGGCGGCGTCGTCCACGGTCTGGCCCAGCCGCTGGTAGCGGCCGTGGCCCTCCATCAGCACCAGGTCACTGTGGCCGCCTGAGACGATGAGCACGAGGGCCGGAAAGTCCGGCTGCTCCTCCCGGCCCATCCAGGCGGCGTAGATGTGCCCCTCGAGGTGGTTGACGGGGACCAGCGGCAGCGCGGACGCGTAGGCCAGCGCCTTGGCGAAGTTGAGCCCGACGAGGAGGGCGCCGGCCAAGCCCGGGCCGTAGGTGACGGCGACGGCGGCGACATCGGCCAGGTGGCAGGAAGCGCGGTCCAGGGCTTCCTGCACAACCGGGACCATGGCCTGCACGTGCTGGCGGGACGCCAACTCCGGCACGACGCCACCGTAGCGGGCGTGCAGCTCCACCTGCGACGAGACGACGTTGGATAGCATTCGGCGCCCGTCCTCGACGACGGCGGCGGCGGTTTCGTCGCAGGAGGTCTCGATGCCGAGAATCTTCATGCGGGCTAAGGGTGGAGGGTCAAGGGGGAGGGTCAGCTACCCACTATCCACTATCCTGCGCCAGGAGGAGGGCGCCGCAGTTGGCCAGCGAGCGGGCCCGGCGGTAGATCTCGGGCAGGGCGTCCTCGCCGGGCAGGGCCAGGGCGGCGGCCAGCTCTGCGGCCGCCAGATTATCGGCCAGGGCCGGCGACATGATAAGGAGCCGGTCTCCGTCCTGCAGCTCAAACTGCGAGAAGTCCGGCCAGAACTCTTCGTGCAGGCCCAGCGGCTCGGCCGATGGGGGCAATGCCGGCCGCAACTGCTGCACGGCGCCCCTGCGGTAGAAGACGGCGGCGGCCGGGGCTACCTGGGCCAGGTACGCCTGCGGCCCGCGCACGGCGATGCAGGAGACGCCGGCGGCGATGCGGTGGTCCTTGAGGCTGCGCCGGTTCCACTCCCGCAGGTTCTCGTGGGCGGCGCGGAGGGCGCGCAGGATGCCGCCGGTGAGTGAGAGCTTGGACTTGTGGAAGGTCTCGCCGATGGCCTGCTTCATCTCGGCGCAGAACTCTTCGCTCCCCTCCGTGGCGGGCTCGACGATCAGGTAGAGGTCTGCCGGCTCGTCGGTGCGGGACGGCGCCGGAAAGGCGCCCACCCAGGGCGTTTCCTCGAGCGCCTCGCCGCCGGCGATACCGAACTGGCCGACCCAGATCATGACGGGGCCATTATCCCATCCCGATCGGGGGCGCGAACAGGGGACAGCGGAAAAGGGGTGCGGTCAGGAGGCGGGCCCGTCCGGGCGCACTGTCTTGAGGCGGGGCAGAAAGAGGTCCCCCAGGGTGACGAGGAGGCCTCCGGCGATGAGAAGGTCGCCAATACTGAAAACACGCAAACCGGGGAGTTCGGCCCAGACGAGGCGGTCGGACAGGAACCAGAGATGGGCGTCGTCTCTCAGCTTGAGGACATCCTTGGAGTTGTGGATCCAGTCCCCCGGCTGGGCCTCGCTCGAGATATGGGCGCGGGCCAGGGTCTCGGGTGTCACCGGCATCAGGCCGCCGTTGGCGATGATGGGCAGGAAGTTGAGGAGCAGGCCGATGCCCAGGATTGCGAGGCCCGGGCGGCGCAGGTTGGCGGCGACGAAGAGGACGAGCAGGACGTACGAGGAGACGAGGAGGATGCGGCGAGGCACATCGGAGCCGAGGGGGCCGAAGATGGCCACGAGCTGTATCCCCAAAGCAAGAAGCGCCACCACTCCGAGGCGGATTGTTACATCCGGGAAGTAGAGGCGCCGCCTGGCGCTCAAGAAGCCGGGAGAAACCAGTCCTGGCCGGTCTCTAAAGAGCGACTCGGGTTCCTGCAGTCGAGGTGCCTAGCCCCACAAGATCGGAGCAGCGGCAGAGGCCGCAACAGCGGCCACCACGACCATGGCGTACAACGCGTAGAACAATCGCGTCTTCATGTATATGCCCCCTTCCCTCATTGGATTACCTCATTAGAGGTAAAGACATTAATATCCCAATAATATAGGCGTGTCAAGGGGCTGAGTAAGAGATCTCGAAATTATCGCGCCGTGTTGACGCTATATGGCGGTTATCGTCAAGCAAAACGCCGGAAGCGAGCAAATGGCTGGCTTCCGGCGTTCAGTCGGAGGATCGCTAAGCTAGGCGCACCAGGTGGCGACGAGAGTGTTGGACCCGGGCGCGTTCGCGGGCACGTATCGCAGCACGTGCAGGTCGGCGCGGCCGCAGCCGCCGGCGAAGACGGCGTGGTTGAGAACGGTGCCCGGGGTGCTGTCCGGGGAGGGTTGTGAACAGCCGTCTCCCTGGCCAGCCGCCCAATCAGCGCCCATTTGGGCGCAGGCAGCGATGGCCGAGACGGAGGGTTCCGCCAGGGTGGACCGCGCCAGCAGTTGCGGCCCCGCGACAGCGGCCAGGAGCAGAGCTGCGGACGAGAGGAAAATTATCGGGCGCATGAATGGCTAAAAGAGCGAGCTCTGCGTGGCGACGGAGGCCAGCGCGAGGGCCAGGGCGGTGATGACCCAGTTGAGCTTTACCGTCATGTTGAACACGCTGGTGTCCTTAGAGCAAGGGGCTCTGGATGGCGATG
>JBGQEU010000160.1:0-4506 GCA_041496525.1 Dehalococcoidia bacterium | reverse complement strand
TGGAGGATGCGCTCGAGCGCGGGCAGGAGGTCCTGCACGGAGGAGATCTTCTTGTCCGTGATCAGGATGTAGGGCTCGTCCAGCACGGCCTCCATGCGGTCGGGGTTCGTCGCGAAGTAGGGGGAGACGTAGCCGCGGTCCAGCTGCATCCCCTCCACGAACTCCGTCTCCATACGGATGCCCTTGCCCTCTTCCACGGTGATGACGCCGTCCTTGCCCACCTTCTCCATGACGTCGGCGATGATGCCGCCGATCTCGGGGTCGTGGCCGGAGATGGTGGCCACCTGGGCGATCTGCTCTTTGCCGGCCACTGGCTTGGCGATCTTGCGCACCTCGTCCTTAACGCGCTCCACGGCGATCTCCAGGCCGCGCTTGACGCCCATGGGGTTGGCACCGGCGGCCACCAGGCGCATCCCCTCGCGGACGATGGCCTGGGCCAGGACGGTGGCGGTGGTGGTGCCGTCGCCGGCCACGTCGTTGGTCTTGCTGGCCACCTCGCGGGCCAGTTGGGCGCCCAGGTTCTCGAACGGGTCCTTGAGCTCGATCTCCTTGGCCACGCTGACGCCGTCGTCGACGATGGCGGGCGGGCCGAACTTCTTCTCCAGGATGACGTTGCGGCCGCGCGGGCCCAGGGTGACGCGGACGGCGTCGGCCAGGGCGTCTACGCCGTCCTTGAGCCGGCGCCGGGCCTCCGAGCTAAACAGTAACTGCTTTGCGGGCATGTGGACCTCCTAATGTCGGTGGAGCAAGGAGCAAGGGACACGGAACACGGGCCCTATCCCAGGCCCCGAGTTCCTGGTTCCTCGTTCCTGCCCTATGCGAGTTTGGCCAGGACGTCGGACTCCTTGAGGATCATGTAGTCTTCCTCATCGCCGAAGACGCCGCGGGGGACGTCCTGCCCGCTGTACTTGGCGTAGAGGACGCGGTCGCCCACCTTGAGGTCGATGATGATGCGCTTGCCGTTGTCGTCGAGACGGCCGGGGCCGACGGCGATCACCTGACCCAGTTGCGGCTTCTCGCGGGCCGTGTCCGGGATGACGAGGCCGCTGGCGCGCACCTCATCCTGCCGGGTCTGCTTGACGACGACGCGGTCGCCGAGGGGGACGACGCGGCGCGAAGAGCGGGCAGCGGCCGGCCTGGCCCTGCCGGCGGCCTTGGCGGGCCGGGTCCTGGTGGCGGCTTTGGCCTTGGTCTTGGTTTTGGCCCTGGTCTTGGTCTTGGTAGCTTTAGCCATCGTGAGGCTCCTCCTTTGAATCGATTAGTGTGGACAACAGGGGCCTATTAGCACTCGCATGAGCTGAGTGCTAACCAGTGGCATCTTAGAACACCGGACGGCGGACGTGCAACCCCTTTTCGCCCGGAAAAGGACAATGAGGGACGCGATGCCGTTCCCAGCCGGGGTCAGCTGCTGCACACGGCCCGCCGGGCTTGTTGACGCTACACGGTTCCGTGTAGAATGAGGGACAACAGCGGCTTGGGCGGGAGACGAGAGAAAGTGAAAGGCCGGCGGGCGAGATATGAGACCGCGGGGTGGGACGCGCAGCGGATCCGTGCCCTGCGCCAGCACCTGGGCTTGACCCAGGACGCCATGGCCGGCGAGCTGGGAACCAGGCAACAGACGGTGAGCGAGTGGGAGACTGGACGCTACCGGCCGCGGGGCACTTCCGCCCGCCTGCTGACGATAGTGGCGGAACGGGCGGGATTCGAATACGGGACACGAGATGCGAGACACGAGATAGGGAGGGCCTGACCAAATAGGCGCGATCAGGACTGCCGTTGCCCGCGGGAAGAGGGCGGAGGCGGGGGGCCGTGCCCCGCCCGGCCCGCGCCAGGCGCCTGCTCAGCCGGGCCGTGTCTCGTGTCTCGAGTCACGTGTCTCACTCAGCGAGGCGGACCTGGCGTACCTGTGGGAGGGCCAGCGCTTCCCGCCGGAGGCGTTGGCCACCCGGGACGGGCAGCGGTTGCGCGTGGTCTACCGGGGGCGGGCCAGCGGCGGGCCGGGGCCGGACTACCGGGACGCCATCATCGCGGCGGCGCCCGGCCTCCTGCACGGAGACATCGAGCTGCACGTCCGCAGCAGCGACTTCCGCCGCCACGGCCATCACCGTGACGCCGCCTATAACGGCGTCGCCCTGCACGTCGTCCTGTGGCAGGACGAGGCCGGCCAGACGGTCCTGGCCAGCGGCCGCTGTGTGCCCGTGGTGGCCCTGGCCGACTGGGCCGAAGGGAGGGCGCGCCAGATCCGGGCCTGGCTAGAGCGTCCTGTGCTCTGGCAGGAGCCGTGCCGCACATCCATCGCCCGGCTGGGAACGAGGGAAGTCGGTGCGGCGCTGGAGCGGCTGGGCGACGAGCGCTTCCGTGAGAAAGCGGCGGCCTTCGCCCAGCAGCTGTCTGGCCGGCCGGCGGCGGAGGTGCTGTGGCAGGGGCTGCTGGAGGCGCTGGGCTACGGCGGCGACCGCCAGGCGTTCCGGGCCCTCGCCGAAAGCCTGCCCTGGGCGGAGCTGAGTTCGCTTATCAGGCCGTTGCCGGCGTCGGCGCGGGCCGGCGAGGCCTACCGCCTGCTGGCGGCCGCGTTCGCCGGCTGCCAACCCGCCGCGATAGAGACGCGCGCCGTCCGGCCGGCCAACCGGCCGCAGCGCCGGCTGGAGGGTGCGGCGGCGCTGGCGGCCAGGTTCGCGGCGCGCGGGCTGATGGACCTGCTGGCGCCGCTCCGGCAGCTGGACGGGGGCACACGGAAGGCGCTGGAGGGGGCCCTCACGGTGCCCGGCGCCATCGGGCCCGGCCGCGCCCAGGAGATGCTGGCTAACGTCGTCCTGCCCGTGGCTGCGGTCCTGGAAGAGGGCGGCCTGGCGGCGGCGGCCACGGTGGTCTACGCGGGGCTGCCTCTGCCCGCCCGCTACGGCGCCGTCCGGCACCTGCACCGGGCGGTAGGCGACCGCCTGGAGATGAGCGCCAGGCGTCAGCAGGGGATGCTGCAACTGCTGCGGCAGTACTGCACGCAGGGCGGCTGCGGCAAGTGCCCGCTGTCGTGAGCTGGTTGTGGCGCCAACAGATGGACACGGATGGACCATAGATGAGCAGCACTGATGAGAGCATGGCTCGCCGGCGGGTTGGCTTGTATCCGGAGATCGAACCGCACGAGCATGGGATGTTGGAGGTGGGTGACGGCAATCTCGTCTACTGGGAGACCTGCGGTAATCCCCGTGGCAAGCCGGCCGTCGTCTTGCACGGCGGTCCCGGTTCGGGATGTTCGCCGCGGTCCCGCAGATTCTTCGATCCGAGCGCCTACCGCGCCGTGCTGTTCGATCAGCGCGGCTGCGGACGGAGCAGGCCACACGCCGGCGCACTTGATGCGGACCTGGCGAGCAACAACACCGCAAACCTGATCGCGGACATTGAACTGCTGCGTCAACACCTGGACGTCGACCGATGGCTAGTGTTCGGCGGATCCTGGGGCAGCACATTGGCGCTGGCGTACGCCGAAGCGCACCCGGAGCGGGTCACGGAGATGATCTTGTTTGGCGTTACGACCGGACGCCGCAGCGAGTTTGACTGGACGTTCCGGGGCGGCCTGGCTCTCTTCTTCCCCGAGCAATGGGATCGTCTCCGCGCCGGCGTGCCGGTCGCCGAACGAGACGGCGATATCGTCGAGGCATACCACCGGCTGCTGCACGATGCCGACCCCACGGTCCGCCGGCGGGCGGCCGAAGCCTGGTGCCTGTGGGAGTCCGCGACACCCGCGTGGCCTCCGGCCGCTGGGCTAGCCGAGAGATTCGTCGATCCCGCTTATGCGCTGGCGTTTGCGCGCATCGTTACCCACTACGTCCGGCACAATGCCTGGTTGGAGGATGGGAGGTTACTCCGCGACGCCGGCTCGCTGGCCGGCATCCCCGGGATCCTGGTGAACGGTCGCCTTGATTTTCAAGCGCCCGTGGCCAACGCTTGGGAGCTCAACCGCGTGTGGCCGCGCGCCAAGTTGGTGATTGTCGACGACGCCGGACACTCCGCCAACCCGGCGCTCACCCAGGAACTGATCCACGCCACCGATCAGTTCGCAGTAGTCCTGTAGAGGGTGCGGCGCGCACGCTCTGCCGCCTGGTGGTGACACTGCTGCGCCAGTACGGCCGCCGCGGAGGCTGCGGAGGTGCCCGCCGTCCTAGGGCAAGCCAACACGGGGCACAAGATCTGTGCCCCGTGTCCTGACTGTTTGTTGGCGCTTCACCGAGTGCGGGAGGTTCAGCTTCCGTGGTTGCGCCGCCTCCTGCTAAGGGCGTGGCCGGCGCCACCCAAGATAGCGAAAGCGGCGATGGCACCCGCCACGGCAAGCCCGCCGGCTTGCGGGCCCTGGCTGGGCGGCTGGCCGCCGAACCGCCCTAGGCCAGCGGGCGTAGCGGTGGGGGCGGCGGGGGCGGCAGGAGCGAAGACCAGCGTGGTGGACCCTTTCTGGTAGGCGTGATTGACCTGCGCCTGGTCGAAGACGGCCGTCCCGAAGTAATAGGGCTTGCT
>JBGQEU010000159.1:0-4511 GCA_041496525.1 Dehalococcoidia bacterium | reverse complement strand
GGTCGGTCGGGCTGGGGGTCAGGCATGTTAGGTCCTCAAGTCCCGTGCCATAGCGGATGGAGAGTCGCCGTTGCGAATGCTGCCCCGCTCTAGATCCCCCTTCGACTACGCTCAGGACAGGCTTCGCGCCGATTGCTGTCGCCTGCAAAGAATGGCATGGCCGCTCAGGATGACACGTTGGGAATGTGGCGGGCCGCTAGCCGCGGTATTTGTAGCGGCCGGCGACCTTGTCCTTGTTGAGGCGCTTGTTCAGGTGCAGACCCTCCAGGATGAACTCGATCGCCGAGGCCTGGACGGGCAGGCCGTCCTTGGCGCCCAGCTTCTCGATGGACGCTGGCAGGCCATCCGTTTCCTGGAGGAGCTTCGCGTAGTCAGCCGAAGGGGTCATATCGGAGACCTCGGCGGCGAAGCCAGCCTTGAAGCGGGCGACAATCGGCTCCAGCTCACCCAGGCTGAAGTAGTGGTTGAAGACGCCGAGGACGGCGCCCTGGATGAGCCGCTCCACTATCTGCTCCTCGCGGCCGTCGTCCACGGTCTCGAACTCCAGTTTGCCGCTCAGCGCTGGCAGGACGTAGGGGAGGTCGCTGACGCGGGGCACGACTTCGTTCTCGTTGAGGCGGATGGCGCGGCGCAGGGCGTTGGCCAGCAGCGCCTCGTAGTCGGCGATGGAGGCGCGGACGGAGACGCCGGAGCGTTGGTTGATGTCGGGGCTGCGGCGCGCCAGGCGTGTAATCTCGGCCACGATCTCCTTCATGTACTGCGGGACGTTGACAGGACGGCTGCTGTCGTCCTCGAAGCGCGACCGCTCCTGTTCCATGATCTCTATCTCGGCCTCGACGTTCTTCGGGTAATGGGTGCGGATCTGGGCGCCGTAGCGGTCCTTGAGCGGGGTGATGATGCGGCCTCGGTTCGTGTAGTCCTCCGGGTTGGCCGAAGCGACGATGAAGACGTCCAGCGGTAGCCGGATGCGGTAGCCGCGGATCTGGACGTCGCGCTCCTCCATGATGTTCAGGAGGCCGACCTGGATGCGCTCTGCCAGGTCCGGGAGTTCGTTGATGCAGAAGATGCCGCGATTGTGGCGCGGGATGAGTCCGTAGTGGATTGTGAGTTCGTCCGACAGGTAGCGACCCTCCGCCACCTTGATGGGGTCTACCTCGCCGATGAGGTCGGCGATGGTGATGTCGGGCGTGGCCAGCTTCTCGCCGTAGCGGCGGTCCTTGTCCACCCACTCGATCTCGGCGCCGTCGCCCTCACTCTCCAGGATATCGCGGCAGCGCTTGCAGATCGGGTTGTAAGGGTGGTCGTTGATCTCGCATCCCGCCATTGCCGGGACCTCCTCATCGAGAAGGTTCACCAGCGACCGGATGAGGCGGGACTTGGCCTGGCCGCGCTCGCCCAGGAAGATGATGTCCTGGCCGGAGAGGATGGCGTTCTCCAGGTGCGGCAGGACGGTCTCCTCGAAGCCGATGATGCCGGGGAAGTGCGCCACACCGGCTTCGATGCGCTGGATCAGGTTCTTTCGCATCTCCTGCTTGACGGTCATGAGCTTGTAGGGGGAGTCGCGCAGCTCACGGATCGTCCTGGGCTTCTGGTTAACCACTATCTCCTCCCGCTAGCCCGCCTTCGCCGGCGCTCTCCTCCGCGAAGAACCGGGCAACCTCGTCCCTGGTAAAGCGTGGGACCGGCCCACGTTCCTTGTTGGCCTCCATTATAACGCCGTCCCCCGGCGGCAAGAGGACGCCTATCTGGCGCGCCTTCCTTCCGGCGGCGGCGATGGCGCGCAGGGCCGCGTCGCGGTCGCCTCTGTCTACGACGATGAGCAGCGCGCCGGAGGCCAGCAAGCCCAGCGGGTCCAGCCCGGCCGCCCGACATATGATACGAGTTTCGGGCAACACTTCGATTTCTGTCTCCTGGATGCAGATGCCGGTGTTACCGGCGGCGGCCAGCTCGTGGAGCGCCGTGGCCAGGCCACCCTCGGTGGGGTCGTGCATGGCGTGTACGCGCACGGCACGGCAGACTGACATGGCCGCCGCCACGACGCTGATGCCCGGGTCAGAGAGGTAGCGCTGCGACTTCTTGATGACGCTCCGCGGCACGCCCAGCCGCCGCAGCCGGTCCGGCGCCTCGCGGGCCAGCAGCGCCGTGCCCTCGATGGCGATGCCCTTCGTGAGGATGACGCAGTCGCCTGGCCGGGCCGCCTCCGGACGCACCAGGCGTTCCCGCTCCACTTCGCCCAGCAGGGCGCCCACGACTATCGGCCGCTCCAGCCCGTGCGTGATCTCCGTATGTCCGCCTACCAGCTCGATGCCCAGCGCCTCGCAGGCGCCCGTGATCTGGTCGAAGATCGACTCTGCCAGGTGCGTTGCCCCGCCCTCGGGAAGGAGGATCGTGGCGAGGAACCAGGCAGGCCGGGCGCCGAGGCAGGCGATGTCGTTGGCATTGACGTGCACCGCGTACTCGCCGATGTGATCGGTGGCGAAGGTGATGGGATCGCTCTTGGCCACGAGCAGTCTGGGCCCGCCGTTATCGATTACGGCCGCATCCAGTCCGATGCCCGGGCCGATGATGACGCGCGGGTCCCGGCGTCTGAGCCTGGCCAGGAGCGCGGCCAGGGCCTCGTTCGGCAGCTTGCCGGCCGGCAATGCGGCCCTGGCTACGCGAGGCGGGGCCGTTCGCCCTGAGCGGAGTCGAAGGGTTGTTGAGGGCAGCGAATCCTGAGCGAGGCCTGCGGCAGGCGGGCGAGCCGAAGGATGAGCGGGCAACGGCGACGCCCTCGGCCTGCCGGAGGAGGCCTTCGTCAAGCGGTGCAGTCGCCCCCAGTTCGCCTTGATCAGGGCCTCCTTCTTGGCCCGTGACCAGCCTTTGATCTGCCGCTCGCGTTCAAGAGCCTCGAGGCGGGAAGGGAACTCGTCCGCGAATAGCAGCTTCACCGGCCGGCGCGCGTGGGTGTAACCGGGCACGAGGCCCAGCCCGTGCTCGGCGACCCGCTTCTCGAGGTCGTCGGTGTGGCCGACGTAGTAGGAAGCATCGGCGCAGCGAAGGATGTAGACGTAGGAGGCCATGCTAGTCTCGTATCGCGCTCACGCTTCGGCTCCGCTCAGCGTTCGCTGGTGCAGTATTGGTCCTTCGACTTCGCTCAGGACGAACGGGGGGTGATGGCAGGACGAACGGGGGTGATGGCAGGACGAACGGGTTGGGCTGCATACGTTGCCCGCATCATCGGGCCGCCGGATTCGGCCTGTCAACATCGGCTGGCCGGGGGTATGGCGGCTCGCTATACTGATTCGTAGGGTTGGGTTCGGAAGGTCAGGGCACCGCTGTTCGGGATAGACAACGCTCTCCTCGATATCGCCACTAGTGTCTACGACGCTATCTCCTGGCCGGGGGTCGTCTTCCTCATGGCCATCGAGAGCGCCTGCATCCCCTTCCCGAGCGAGATTATCATGCCGCTGGCCGGGTGGATCCTGGTCAAGAACCAGGGTCACGGCCAGGAATACCTGCTGCTGGCCGCGCTTTATGGCGCTATCGGTAACACGATAGGTTCTCTGGTCGCTTACTACGCCGGCGCCTGGGGCGGCCGGCCTTTGTTGCAGAAGTACGGACGCTACGTGCTGATCACGCCGCGGGAGCTGGACTGGGCCGACCGGTGGTTCGGACGCTACGGGGAGGCGACGGTGCTGGGCAGCCGGCTGCTGCCGGTCATCCGCACGTTCATCAGCTTCCCGGCGGGGATCGCGCGGATGAACGTCGGGCGCTTCACGCTGCTGACGTTCGCCGGATCCTACCCCTGGTCGCTGGCGCTGGCCTGGGCCGGGTATCTGCTGGGCGAGCACTGGGACCGGCTGTCCGATTACTTCCGGCCGGTGAGCATCCCCATTGCCGCGGCCGTCGCCCTGGCGGCGGCGTACCTGCTGTACCGGCGCATTCGTGAGGTCCGCCGCGCCGGCTCGCTGGAGCGCTTCTTGGAGGCGCAGGAGGCGGCGGCGCTGGAGCAGACTGGCGCGGCCGCCCCAGCCGCCCGCCCGGACCCGGAGTGACCTGACGTGTCGCAGATGCGACGGCCGGCCGGCGGTGGCTGGGCTGCCAGTCTGGTCATTGTCGTTGGTTGTCTGTTGGTCGCTGCCTGCGGCGGCGGTTCCGAGCCCACGCCGACGCCGACGCCGGCGCCGACCGCCACTGCGACGCCACTGCCAACCGCCACGCCGGCCGCACCGGATACACCATATCGCCTGGTCTACCGGGAGTTCGGGCAGACGCAGGACACGATCTGGCGGGTACAGGGGAACAACCTCGCCAATCGGGAGCAGCTGGCGGTAATCCCGCACCGCGAAGGCTGGGGGACCAAGCCGGCGCTTTCGCCGGATGGCCGGCTCCTGGCTTACCTGTCGCTTCCTGACTACGCCACGGACGCCGGGTCCTCGCAGGCCGAGGCATACATCCTGGACCTGAAGACGCAGCAGACGAAGAAGATCCTCGATGGCATCGATCTCACGTTCACGCCCCTGTGGTCG
>JBGQEU010000158.1:0-4528 GCA_041496525.1 Dehalococcoidia bacterium | reverse complement strand
GGCGGAACCGCGAGCAACGCCGCACGGTGCGGGTTACCCGGTAGTATCGTCGTCACTCAGGCGGGAGACCACATCCGAAACGGGGACGGACGTCTGTGAGCCGTTCTCCAGATGCTTCAACGTCACCGTTCCCTCCGCCACCTCCCGGTCTCCGATGATTGCAGCGTAGGTCGCGCCCAGGGCGCCCGCCTGCCGCATCTGGGCCTTCAGCGAGCGCTCGCTGCTGCCGGTGGTGGCCGGTACGCCTGCCCGCCGCAGCTCCGACGCCAGCCGGTACGCAGGCACGCGTGCGGCCGGCGCCTGCACGGCGATGTAGACCCGCGGGCGTTGCGCCTCGGCGACCGGGACCCCCTGACGCTTGAGGTTGATGATGATGCGCTCGATGCCGCTGCCGAAGCCGATGCCCGGCGTGGGCCGGCCCCCCAGTTGCTCGATGAGGCCGTCGTAGCGGCCGCCGCCACCGATGCTGCTCTGCGCGCCGTCCTGCAGCGGCTGCACCTCGAACACGGTACGAGTGTAGTAGTCCAGCCCGCGCACAAGCCGCGGGTTCAGGACGTACGGTATGGCCGCGGTCTCCAGGTAAGAGCGCACGTCCGCGAAGTGCGCCGCACACTCATCGCAAAGGTACTCCGCGATGGGCGGAGCGCCGGCGATCACCGGCTGGCAGCCCGGTTGCTTGCAGTCCAACAGGCGCAGCGGGTTGCGGTCGAAGCGGGCGCGGCAGTCGGCGCAGAGGTGGTGCAGCTTATCGCCGTAGTAGTCGCGGAGCGCCTTTAGATAAGCGGGCCGGCACTGGGGATCGCCGATGGAGTTCAGGTTCAGCGTCAACCGCGATAGTCCAAGCTCCTCGCAGAGGCGCCAGAGCAGCTCGATGACCTCGGCATCGATGGTCGCGTCGCCATCCCCGATGGCCTCGGCGCCGAACTGGTGGTGCTCGCGGTAGCGTCCGGCCTGGGGCCGGTCGTAGCGAAAGATGGGCGTCCAGTACCAGAGGCGTACCGGCTGCTGCAGGTTCTGCATCCCGTGTTCCAGATAGGCACGGCAGACCGGCGCCGTGCCCTCCGGGCGTAGCGCCAGCTCCTGGCCGCCCCGATCCTGGAAGACATACATCTCCTTCTGGACGATGTCCGTAACCTCTCCCACGCCGCGAGTGAAAAGAACCGCTTGCTCGAAGATGGGAGTCTCGATGCGCCCGTAGCCGAAGACGGCACAGAGGCGGCTGGCTGCCTCCCAGACCAGGTCCCAGTAGGACTGCTCGCCGGGCGTGACGTCCTGCGTGCCCCGCGGCGCCTTGTATTCGTGTGCCATCAGAAGAGTGACCTCGGGGCGAGCATACAGGAAGGCCGCAGCGAGGCGCAAAAGGCCGCGCCGGCGACCCGGAGGGGCAGCGGTGGTGCGCATTTCACGGTAGCTGGGGTTTGGCGCGGATGCTACACTTTTGAGCAGGGATATGGCTGTACAGGAAGAGCTGGGCCGGCCGTTACTGGATAGAGTAGCCGAATATCTGCCTCCCAAGGGGCTGGCGCTGGTGCGCGAGGCGCTAGAATTTGCCACCGAAAAGCATGCGGGACAGATGCGGATGAGCGGCGACCCCGTGATCACGCACCCCGTGAACGCCGCCGAGACCATCGCCTCTCTGCAGCTGGACGCCAGCTCGATAGCGGGTGCGCTGTTGCACGACGTGCAAGAGGACTGCGGCGTCAGCAACGCCGAGATCGCCAGGCGCTTCGGGCCGGAGGTGGCGCTGATGGTGGAAGGCGTCACCAAACTGGGCCAGATCTCCGAGCAGGCGTCACAGCACGACGTGGGCGAAGAGCACATCCAGGCGGAGAACCTGCGCAAGATGTTCCTGGCCATGGCGGAAGACCTGCGCGTCGTCATCATCAAGCTGGCGGACCGGCTGCACAACATGCGGACGCTGTGGGCCCTGGACCGCGAGCACCAGCGGCGGATATCCAAAGAGACCATGGAGATATACGCGCCGCTGGCCGCCCGGCAGGTCAGCAGGGAGATCACGTGGCAGCTGGAAGACCTGGCGTTCCGCTACTTGCAGCCGGACCAGTACAAGCAGGTGGCGGAAATGCTGGACTCCAAACGGGCCGTGCGCGAGCAATACGTCGACCGGGTAACGAAGATCTTGATCGAGGAACTGCAAAAGCAGGACGTGAAGGCGGAGGTGCAGGGCCGGGCCAAGCACATCTACAGCATCTACCAGAAGATGGAGAAGTACGGCGCCGAAGGGAAGAGCGTGGACGAGATCTACGACCTGCTCGCCGTGCGGGTGCTTGTGGAAACGGTGACGGACTGCTACACGGCCCTGGGCGCCGTGCATGGGCTGTGGCGTCCGCTCCCCCAATCGTTCGATGACTACATCGCGAATCCCAAGGAGAGCATGTACCAGTCGCTGCACACGACGGTGGTGGCCCTGAACCAGCCGCTGGAAGTGCAGATCCGCACATACGAGATGCACAGGTCGGCGGAGTTGGGCATCGCTGCCCACTGGCGGTATAAGGACGGTTCCCGCCGCGATCTGCAGTACGAGGAGCGCCTGGCCGGGCTGCGGGAGCTCCTGGAGGGGCACCGCGACATCGCCCGGGCGGAAGACCTGGTGGAAGCGATCAAGACGGACGTCTTCCAGGACCAGGTCTACGTCTTTACGCCCAAGGGCCAGATCAAAGACCTGCCGGCGGGAAGTACACCGCTGGACTTCGCGTACCGCATCCACACAGACCTGGGCCACCTGTGCGTGGGCGCCAAGGTGAACGGCCGGCTGGTCTCGCTCAACTACCAGCTGAAGAACGGTGAAGTAGTGGAGATCCTGACCAGCAAGTCGTCCAAGGGGCCGTCGCGCGACTGGATGAACCCGAACCTCGGCTATCTCCGCACCACCCACGCCCGCGAGAAGGTGCGGCAGTGGTTCAAGCGCCAGGAGCGGGCGGAGAACATCGTCCGCGGCAGGGAGATGGTGGAGAAGGAGCTGCACCGCCTGGGCGCCAGCCTTGCCGACATGGAGGACCAGGTCCTGAAGCTGTTCAAGGTCGAAGACATGGAAGACTTCTTCCTGCGCGTCGGCTACGGCGAGATCAGCACGCAGCACGTCGCCACCAAACTGGCCTCTGCCTTGCAGCAAGAAGAGGAGATCGAGACAACGGAGGCCCCGGAGCGCGCCACCTACACGACGAGCATCCGCGTCCTGGGCACCGGCGACCTGCTGACGCGGCTGGCGCGCTGTTGCAACCCCGTCCCGGGCGATCGCATCATCGGGTATGTGACCAGGGGCGAAGGCGTGTCGGTTCACCGCAAGGACTGTAAGAACGTCCTCAACGAGGACGAGACGGAGCGCCTCGTCGATGTGGAATGGGGTCGGCGGGGGCAGCTCTACCCCGTGGCTGTTCACATCGAAGCCTGGGACCGCGTGGGCCTGCTGCGTGACATAAGTGTGATGGTGACCGAGGAGCGGGTGAACATGGTCGGCGTGCACACCCAGGAAGGGGACGATGACCACATCTCCATCGCCGTCACGCTGGAGACGACCGGTATCGAGCAGTTGACGCGGCTGCTCAACAAGCTGGAGGGGATCCGCGGCGTCCTTTCCGTGAGCCGCCGCCTGGAAGGCGCGCGCAAGCGGGCTTAGCGCGTCCTATTGTCTACGAGAAGAATTCCGGGCGGAGTGGGTGTCCTCAGGCGTCGATGGCTGGCCCGAGGTATGGCGGCTGGGACTCAGGCGGACGGCGCAACCGCTGGTGGCGGCCAGTTCGTTCTTGACTTGGAAGGCCCCGCGAGAGCAGTCTGAACTGTCTGAGGAGGAGGCAGTGGCGGCCGTACCGGACGGGATCGAGAGGGCTCTCATGAATTGGGACGTCGAGGGGGAGGACACGGAGGGGGTCAACCGGGCTAAGAGCGCCGATGCTCGCTAAAGTCAGCAGCTGCGCCGTCATCGGTCTCGCTGGCGAGATCGTTGAAGTCGAGGTCGATATCAGCCAGGGCCTGCCGGCCTTCGCCATCGTCGGGCTGCCCGATACGGCCGTGCAGGAGGCGAAGGAGCGTGTTCGCTCCGCCATCCGCAACTCCGGCCACAGCTTCCCCAACCAGCGCATCACGGTGAACCTGGCGCCGGCGGACCTGCGCAAGGAAGGCCCGGCCTACGACCTGCCCATAGCCGTGGGAATACTGATCGCTTCCGGGCAGGTACCCGGCCCGCGGGACGACGCCGTATTCCTGGGTGAGCTCTCGCTGGACGGCAAGCTGAGGCACACAAACGGCATCCTGCCCATGGTAGGGCTAGCGCGAGACCGCGACTTCCACACGGTGTTCGTGCCGGAACCGGACGCGGCCGAGGCCTCGCTCGTCGACGGCATCGATGTCATACCGGTAAGCGGGGTAGGCATCCTCGCCGACCACCTGCGGGACCTGCACAAAATCGCGCCCTTCGTCGGCGGGCCGGCGCGGCCGGCGGCGGAGGCGGCGATGCCGGAGGGCGTCGACTTCTGCCACATCAAGGGCCAGGAGCACGTGAAGCGGGCGCTGG
>JBGQEU010000157.1:0-4553 GCA_041496525.1 Dehalococcoidia bacterium | reverse complement strand
GCCGGGCGTCCGGCCGGCGCGCTTTCCCCTCCTTCATCGCCGCTTCGCCCGCAGGCGGGCGTCGATGGCGCGGGCGTGGCCTGTGAGGCCCTCCGCCCGGGCGATCTCCGCTGCTGCCGGCCCTATCGCTTCCAACGTCGCCCGGTCCAGCTGCACACTGCTGCTCACCTTCAGGAAATCGTGCACGCCGAGTGGCGAAGCGTACGCCGCGCTGCCTCCCGTGGGCATCACGTGGCTGGGCCCGGCTGTGTAGTCGCCGATCGATTCCACCGAGCAGTCTCCGGCGAAGATACATCCGGCGTTCCGTACCGCCTGTACAGCCGCTCGCACATCCTGCACGTGCAGGCAGACGTGCTCGGCCGCAAATTCGTTTGCCAGCTCTATGGCCTCCGTCAGCGAGGCTACGACAACGGCGCCGCCGCGGGCTTCAATGCTCGTCGCGGCCACGCTCGCCCGCTCCATAGATGCCAGCTCGTTCTCCACCACACCCGACACCTCCTCTGCCAGCTTCTGCGAATCGGTGATCAGCACAGCAGTTGCCAGTTCGTCATGTTCGGCGCCGGCCAGCAGGTCGGCGGCCACTAGCTCGGCATCCGCCCCGCCGTCGGCGATGACGAGTGTCTCGGAGGGCCCGAAGATACCGTCGATGCCTACCTCGCCGAAGAGTTTCTTCTTGGCCAGCGTGACGAAGATGTTGCCGGGTCCGCAGATCTTATCGACTCGCGGCACGGTTTCCGTGCCGTACGCCATCGCCGCGATGCCCTGAACGCCGCCCGCCCGGAATATTCGGTCTACTCCAGCGATGTCGGCGGCGACCAGCTTCAGCGGCGCCACCGTGCCGTCATCCCGGGCGGGAGTCACCATTACGAGTTCGGCCACGCCGGCCACCCGGGCCGGTACCGCCATCATCAGCAGGGTAGACGGGTAAATTACCTGGTTCCCGGGAACATACAGGCCAACGCGCTGGATGGGACGGACGATCTGCCCCAGGCCATCGTGCTGGAAGCTGCTCAGCGAGTGCTCCATCTGGCGCTCGTGGAAGTCGCGGATGCGCCGCGCGGCAACGGAGAGCGCCTCCGACAGAGATTTCTCCACGGCCGGTTGCGCTTTCTCGATCTCCTCCCTGGACACCTCCAGCGGGTGCGATGGCGGCACGCCGTCTATCGCCTCGTTATACCGCAGCACCGCCGCATCGCCGTCCTGGCGTACGTCGCGCAGGACGCGGTCCACGACAGCGGCCGCATCCAGTTCCGCGCCGAAGACGCGCCGGATCGTCTCGCGCACCGCCGGTGGCAGTTCCGGTTCATCGAGAGGGTTGCGGCGTAGCAGGGTCTGGCGCGCCGTATCGGCGCCGGTGACTATACGCACTTCAGGTATTCCTTCACGGCCGCCAGGCAGCCCTCCACCGAGCCCTGTATGCACTCCGCTACCCTGGCCGGCGTCAGATAGCGCAAGGCCTCATCGACGAGTTCCGGGAGGGAGCGGGCCAGCTCCTCCAACTCGCCTTCCGAGGCGAAACCCGCTTCGCCCAGGTGCCTCTTCCACCGGTCCCGGAAGCGCTGCCAGTCCGGAGGCCTGTTCACGAACTCGATGATGACCTCGTGCCAGCGCCGCAGCGTTTCCCGGTCGATGAAATCGATGTCCAGGTCAAGGTCCGCGCCGGCCACGGCTTCCACGACGTGCAGCATCACGTCCTGATTGCTGCGGGCGTCGGCGTCCAGAGAGAACTGAAGTGCCCGGTCCATTATGTTCGCCCGCAGGCTGCCGCCCAGAGGGGAGCGCTCACCGAAAAAGGGGCGATAGATAGCGCTGATCCACTTCTCATCCATGATCAGATGACTGACGTAGCCGGCCACGAAGGCCGCCGTCCGCGCACTCAGCCGCCCCGGCGAAGCCAGGCCGGGGTTCGCGCCGAAGAACCCGGCGACGCCGCTCTGCTCATCGAAGCTGGAAAGGTCGAAGAAGTGAGTCCTCTGGCGCTCCCACCGTGTGATCACCCGGATATCGGGCGCCGTCGCGCCCAGGTAGAGGCTGCCCCGCTCGTCGTCGAGCAGAGGCAGGCGCAGGCAATCTGCTACCTGCTTGGCCACGAGAGTGTGCAGCGCCAGCGGCGGCATGGATGAAGATACCCTCGAGAATTGTATCAGACAGGGCTCAACCGGCTCAGTCGCCGGCGGCGTCCGCCGACCGCCGCAGCGCCGCCATCACTTCATCAAACGTCCGCCTGCGCCGGCCCCGCAAGTCTGCCCCCTGGCGGCCGATCAGGCACGTGGTGGAGCGGTACAGATGGTCAATCACCTTCAGCTTGTTCTCGGCGATGGTCCGCCCGGTCTCGGTGCCTTCGATCAGCATGTCGGCGTCCTCCGGCACGAACCCCTCGGAAGCGCCCGAGATGGGGATCACCTGGTAGCGCCAGAAGTGCCGGCCTCGGGCGTAGTGATCCGCCGTAGCCGGGAACTCCGCGGCCAGCCGAAGAGACGTCCGCCCCTGCGATCGCCAGACCGCCAGCGCCTCGCTCATCGTGCCCGCAGGCAAATCCTCGCTGACAACAGCCGAGAGGTTGTACTGACCACGACGGAGGTCCAGCAGCTCATGAGCCGGGCTGGAAGGGAAGTTATAGAGGTGCTCGTTCAAGCAGTCCCGCCCGGTAATGGCGATATCCATTTCGCCCGTGGCCACAAGCTGCGCCATGTCGTGCGGGCGGATCACCTTCACCTCCAGCCCGTCGATGTGGCTGACCGGCCTTCGCGTGAATGTCGATTCGTCGTAGCCGTCGAAGCGCAGTCCGGCGGCGTCCAACGCCTCGACGGCGTGGCGCTGCTGGTGCCCGTCCGGGACGGCCATTCGCAACGTGGCGGACCTTGGGGTGCGCGGTGCGGAAGAACGCCCGGACACGATGGGCGGCGGCATCCGCAGAGAGGTATCCCTGACGCTGACCTTCAGGGACCCCAGGAGCGGACGGAGCACGGGGCCCAGGTCCTTGCTGGCCAGCGATGCCGTATTCCCAATGAGCCAGGCGGAGCTTTCTAGCAGGCTGAAGAGAGTCTGCAATCCCTGATCGCGCAGAGGTTGCTCGTCCCGGGCGGCGACAACTACGACATCGGCGTCTTCCGGCGGATACGCCTCGGCAGCGCCCCATACTGCCTGGATGCGGTAGGCGCGCAGCCGCGCCGCTCGGGCGAAAGCCTCGGCGATGTTCGGATATTCGCTGGCAATGCGAACACGCGGGAAGGAAGCGATGTCTTCCAGCCGGCGCAATCGCGAGGCGGCGCCCGCCGCGTAAACCCGCCGCTCTCCGATCCCCGTGTCCGCTAGAGGCGCTAACGGCTCCTGGGGGAAACGCGTCTGCATTTCCATCAGCCAGTCCAGACCAGTGATCCCCAGGTCGTAGTTGCCCAGAGCGACCTGGATGGGGATATCCTTCTCCCGGAAGACACGGACGGAAACATCATCCCGTCCCGGTACGGTGAGCCGGTAGGAGCGCGAGCCTTCGCCATAGCCCTCGACGCGCAGGCCGGCCCGGGACAGCAGCTCCGCGAGGGGAGCCCGGAGTTCGCCCGCGGGCAACGCCAGCTTGATCACGCTTGCAGACAGGCGTCTACGACGTCGGCCAGGCGCTTCAGACGCCTGGGTGGACTACCATTGAGGCGCAGGATAAAGTCCCCGGCGGACACCACGACATCTCGTTGCGCGCCCGGCTGCCCGCGTGCAGTAACCGCAACCTGGCAGCCGGCGTTGCGGAGCGCGCGCGCCAGGGCGAACGCGCCGCTCAAGTCCGCCTGGCCACCAGGGCTGTACCGGACGGTGACGGGTGCGTCCGCGCGCGATTCCGCCGTGGACAGAATGCCCGCAAGCACGCCCGCGTCCAAGGCAAAACCAGAAGCGGGTGTACTGTCCCCACCGACGAGGGAGACGAGAGCGTCATAGCGACCACCCCCGCCGACCTTTGTGGCCCCGGCGTGCAGATGAAAGACAGGCCCGGTGTAGTATTCGAAGTTCCGCACCAGGATCGGCGAGATCGCGTGCGCAAGTCCGACTTCCCTGAGAACCTCCGACACTGCGGCCAGCTCATCGATAGGCCCGGCCGCGACCGGAATGACCGGCAGCAGTACGGTGCGCAGATTGTCAAGATACTCTACACCTTCGCCTTCCAGGGAAAGCAGGGCGCTCAGGGATGCGGGCAGGCCGGGCACGCGGGCCTGGACCTCATCCAACGCGCCAACGTCGCCGTCCAGCACACGATCGTACAACGCCAACTGGTCTGGCAGACCGAAACCGGCCGTCTCCAGGATCGTCCTCAAGATTCCGGGATCAGACAGCTTGACGGAAGCAGAGACGCCCAGGCGTTCCAGGGTCTCGCAGGCCATAAGCACCAGCTCCGCATCGCCGCCCGGCTGCGGCTCTCCTATGAGTTCAACGCCGCACTGCCAATCCTCCCTGGAGGCCTCACCGGGCTCAAACCGGAAGACGTTCTGGACATAGAAGAGTTTGGCGGCCTCAACCTTGCCCGGCTGGTCCATGTATAGGCGAACGGCTGGAATAGTCGAATCAGG
>JBGQEU010000156.1:0-4582 GCA_041496525.1 Dehalococcoidia bacterium | reverse complement strand
CGATGGCGCCGGCCCCGGAGAAGATGCTCAATGTCCAGTCCGGCCAACCGTAAACCAGCACCAACCCGTTGATTATGATTTGCAGGAAGGCGAAGGGCAACAGCACCTGCCAGCAGAACGCCATCATCTGATCGATGCGCAACCGGGGCATGCTGGCCCGCATCCACATGAAGAACAGGATGAAGGCCGATGTCTTGACAGTCATCAGGATGACCTGCAGGAACACTGCCGGGTCCCTCCCCAGCGGCCAGTTCCAGCCGCCCAGGAAGATCAGCGAGCCGAGTATCGAGATCAGCACCAGGCTGACGAACTCGGCCATCTGGAACATGGACCAGCGGATGCCGGAGTACTCCACGAACGGCCCGCCGACCACTTCTGACTCAGCCACCGGGATATCGAACGGCTGACGGTACAGCTCGGCTAGGTCGGCGATGGCGAAGAGGAGGAACGCCAGCGGCTGGTAAGCGATGTACGGCGTGGCGTGCTGCTGGCCGACGATCGCCTGCAGGTCCAACGTCTGCCCCAGCATGGCGATGGATACAACGGCCAGAATCAGAGGGATCTCGTAGCTGATGAGCTGGGCGCCGGCCCGCACGCCGCCCAGAAGCGCGTACTTGTTGTCCGACCCCCAGCCGGCCATGACGAAGCCGACAATGGAAAGCCCGGACACGGCGACGATGTAAAAGAGGCCAATCCCCATGTTGCGCACGAACAGGTCCGCCGTGAACGGCAGCGAGACGATGGCCATGAGCACCGGCACCACGATGACAAACGGCGCCAACTCGAACGTCCAGCGATCGGCCGTCTGAGGACGCAGGTCCTCCTTCGTCAGCAGCTTGATGGTGTCGGCGACGCCCTGGAGCAGGCCGTAAGGGCCAACACGCATGGGCCCTAGCCGCATCTGGAGACGGCCGATGACCTTCCGCTCCACCCAGGTGAGAATGATGACCGAGACGGGCACGAGCACGGCCACGATCCCCATCCGCGCCACAGCGTCTACCCACGGATTGCCGGCGATCAGGCCCAGGATCACGGCCGGCCCGCCTCTTCCCGTTCGGGCTGAGCTTGCCCGTCCTGAGCCGGGTCGAAGGGTCGAAGCCCTCCGTTCTCGGCGCGAACGGGCCCGGGGCGCTCCGGCCCTTCGGCTGCGCTCAGCACAGGCTCAGGGCGAACGGAGGTTAGCCGCCGGGCTGAGCCTACGCCGTTCGGGCTGAGCTGGTCGAAGCCCATCGTCTGAGCCACGCGAAGCCCTTCGACAGGCTCAGGGCGAACGGATGTCGTGACCGTTTGCCTGCGCTCAGGGCGGGCAGGCTCCGGGCGAACGGCCGGCCTCACCGGTCCACCTCGCAGAGCACGATGTCGATCGAACCAAGGATGATGACGGCGTCCGCCACGTAGTTGCCGATGGTCATGGCCCGCAACGCCGAGAGGTTGCTGAAGGAGGCGCCGCGCACCTTGTGCCGGTAAGGCTTGTCGACACCCGTGGACACCAGGTACACGCCGTATTCGCCGCGCGGGCTCTCCACCCGCATGTAGACCTCGCCCGGCGGCACGCGCAGGATGCGCTTCATCCCCTCCGCCATGATCGGCCCTTCGGGTAGCTGCTCCAGAGCCTGCTCCACAATGCGGACCGACTGGCGCATCTCCTCCAGGCGCACGTACAGCCGGTCGTAGACGTCGCCCTGCTTCCCTGTGGGGATGTCGAACTCGAACCGGTCGTAAATGGAGTATGGCTCGGCGCGGCGGATGTCGTGCTTGAGGCCGGTGGCCCTCAGCATGGGCCCCGTAATGCCCCAGTTGATGGCGTCTGCCGTCGTCACCGGGCTGAGGCCGCGGCAGCGGGCCAGCATCACCTCGTTCTGCATCATCAAGCCGTCCAGGTCGTCCAGGCCGCGCTTGACCTGGCCCAGGACCTGGCGGCAGCGCGGCCCGAAGTCCTCCGGCACGTCCCAGGCCACGCCGCCCGGACGGAAGTAGTTGTACATCATGCGCTCGCCGGTGATCTCCTCGAAAAAGTCCTGGACCGTCTCCCGATCCCGGAAAGCGTACATGAACGACGTACCGAAGAGGCCGGCGTCCGTCCCGATGGCCCCGAAGAACATCAGGTGGCTGGTGATCCGGTTCAGCTCCGCCAGGATAACGCGGATGTATTCCGCCCTCTCCGGCGCCTTCAGGCCGCCCAGCTTCTCCACCGCCTCCACGTAGCAATGCTCCGTGTTGAACTGGGCCAGGTAATCGATCCGATCGTGGTAGCCGATGACCTGGCGGTAGTCGCAGTTCTCGGGCAGCTTCTCGTTGCCCCGGTGCATGTAGCCGATGACCGGGTCGACATCCGTCACGACCTCGCCGTCGATGGTCAGGATCATGCGGAAGACGCCGTGCGTGGCCGGATGCTGAGGCCCGACGTTGACGCTGATATCGATGGTCTCGAGTTCGCTCTCGACCTGGACGCGGGACTCGATAGCCATGGCTCTAGCGCTCCCCGTTCGGGCTGAGCTCGTCGAAGCCCTCCGTACAGGCCGCTGGCAGCCCTTCGACAGGCTCAGGGCGAACGGATGATGTCCCGTTACCCACTCTGCTCCTCTTCGGCCAGCCTCTTCAGCGCCTCTGCCACGACCCGGCGTTCCTCTTCGGGGGAGAGGCCCTTGGCACGGGCGTCCTCACGTGTCTTCGTGATCAGCGCGGCCTTCTTCTGGGCCAGCGCGATCTTGGCCGCGCGGTCCAGTGGCGGCTTGGCTGCCGCGGCCGGCGCTGGTGTTGGGGGCGGCGTCGCCGGAGCCTGCTCCTGCTCGGAGAAGGCCTTCAGCGCCTCTGCCACGACCTGGCGTTCCTCTTCGGGGGAGAGACCCTTGGCGCGGGCTTCCTCACGCGTCTTCGTGATGAGCGCCGCCTTCTTCTGGGCCAGCGCGATCTTGGCCGCCCGCCCGTCGACGGGCTTGGCGGGCGCGGCGGCAGGGGCCGGCGCTGGGGCCGCCGCCTGCTCCTCCTCGAACTGGGCCAGCGCAGCCTGGACCGCCGCCTTCTCGTCCTCCGCGGAGAGGCCCTTGGCGCGCGCTTCCTCTCGCACCTTCTTGATGACCGCCGCCTTCTTCTGGGCCAGGGCGATCTTGGCCGCCTTCTCGTCCACCGGTGGCGCCGCGCCGGGCGCAGCCTCGGCCGCTGCCATCTGAAGCTTCGCCCGCTCTACTGTCTGCAGGTAGTCCTCCTGCCACTCCTCAATGTCCGCCAGCGGGTGCGTCTTGCGCAGGATGTAGTAGCCCAACCCCTCCTCGGTCAGCAGCGGGCGCAGGTCCGGGTGGCCGTCGAAGACGATGCCGAACATCTCCAGCGTCTCCCGCTCATGCCAGTTGGCCGTCTGCCAGATGTGGCTGACCGTCGGCACGTGCGGGTCCTCGTACGGACAGCGGACCTTGAGTGCCACGCCGTGGCCCAGGCTGTACGAGTAGAGGTGGTAGACGACCTCCAGCTCCGTCAAGAAGTCGACGCCGGACAGGCAGCGCAGGAAGTCGAACTGCAGCCGCTCGTCGCGGGCAGCGCCCTCGATGACGCGGAGAAAATCGTCCCGGGAGACCGTCAGAGTCTCGTCGATGGGCGTCTGCAGAAAGGCGAAGTTGACGTCCGGGAAGACTTCCTGAAACAGAAGGCCCATAGGCCCGGGTGGCGAGGCAGCGGGGGCGGCGGGCGCGCTTTCGTGGACCATCAGGCGCGGCCGATCTTCCCGCGTTCTTCCATGATCTTCTTTTGGAGGGCCAGGAAGGCGTCCATCAGCGCCTCCGGGCGTGGCGGGCAGCCGGGCACGTACACATCTACCGGGATGATCTTGTCGACGCCCTGGAGGACGCGGTCGTAGCGGGTGTAAGGCCCGCCGTTGGTGGCGCAGGCGCCCATGGAGATCACCCACTTGGGGCTGGGCATCTGCTCGTACAGGAGCTTGACCGCCGGCGCCATCTTCTTAGTGACGGTACCGGATACGATCATGACGTCTGCCTGCCGCGGCGACGGAAAGGGCACGATGCCAAAGCGGTCGAGGTCGTGCCGGGCCATGAAGGTGGAGATCATCTCGATGGCGCAGCAGGCCAGCCCGAACGTCAGCGGCCACAGCGACGACTTGCGGCCCCAGGCGATTAGCCAGTCCGCCGGCACCTGCATGATGCCCGGCAGCAGCTGCCGGTAGATCGCCTTGCCCTGCGCCGGGTCGGCCGCGGCGGCCTCCAGGCTCTTGACGCCGTGCCGGACCTGCTCCGACACGGCGTCGGAGAGGCTCAACTGCGGGTCGTCGCGGACCTCGTATACCTCGATCAGCTTCCCGTCAGCCATGGGCCCTCACCCCCTGCCCTCTCTCCTGCTCCGCGGGCGAGGGGAGTCGCTTGCGAAGGTCCCTCATCGCCACCGCAGCACGCCCTTCTTCCAGGCGTAGAGGAGGCCAAAGCCCAGAATGCCGATGAAGACCAGCATCTCCCAGAACGCCTGCTTCCCGAGCTGTACGAAGGTGACCGCCCACGGGAACAGGAACACCGCCTCGATATCGAAGATCCGGAAGAGGATGGCGACCAGGGAGTAGCGGACGTGCCCCTGCGTGCGG
>JBGQEU010000155.1:0-4630 GCA_041496525.1 Dehalococcoidia bacterium | reverse complement strand
CGACTACGAGATATCCCGCGCCGACCAGGACGAGTTCGCGCTGCGCAGCCAGCAGAAGACCGCCGCTGCCTGGGAATAGGGCGTCTTCGCGGACGAGATCGTGCCGGTTGAGGTGAAGCAGCGAAAGGGCGTTGTCATCGTTGACAGGGACGAGCACTTCCGCCCGGACACGACCGCGGAGGTGCTGTCCAAGCTACGGCCCGCCTTCGCCCCGGACGGCAGCGTGACGGCGGGCAACGCCTCCGGCATCAACGACGGCGGCGCCGCCGTCGTCGTCATGTCGCGGCGCAAGGCGGAAGAGCTGGGCGTCACACCGCTGGCTTCCATCCGCTCCTACGCCAGCGCCGGCGTGCCGCCGCGCGTAATGGGCATCGGCCCGGTGCCGGCCACGCAGAAGGTGCTGGCCAGGTCCGGCCTGGCGCTCGACGATATCGATCTTATCGAAGCCAACGAGGCGTTCGCCGCCCAGTCGCTGGCGGTAGGCAGGGAGCTGGGCTGGGACTGGGAGCGCGTAAACGTGAACGGCGGCGCCATCGCCCTGGGCCACCCCATCGGCGCCAGCGGCACCCGCATCCTGGTAACGCTGCTGTACGAGATGAAGCGCCGGGGAGCCAAACGCGGCCTGGCCACCCTCTGCATCGGCGGCGGCCAGGGCATCGCCATGGTCGTGGAGTCGGTCGGCTGACGACGCCGCAAGCGCTGGCATTGCTCCGAGGGTGGCCGGGGATTGTGGTCCCGTTCGCCCTTCGGCAAGCTCAGGGCGAACGGATAGAGTCTAGGCTCACCGCTCGGGCTGAGCCTGTCGAAGCCCTTCGTGTCGCCCACCGGTACGAAGCCCTTCGCTTGCTGAAGGGCGAACGGACGACAAGGCCCTTGGCAATCCCCGGTGTCTGAAACAGACGTCTGCCTGGAGCTCTTCCTCGACTGGCTGAACCGCAAGCATGAACGCCGCTTCCGGTTCGACGAGCGGACCGAAGCCGGCGCCACGGCCGTCGATGGTGCGATCCGGCTGGACGTCGGGGCCCAGCCGCTGCTGGGACCAACAGAGAGCCAGGAGTGGCTCACGGTCCGCGACGCGCTCCAGGAGATGCTAGCGGCCGGGCTTCCAGCCGCCATCGCCCTCTGGCTGCCGGCCGGCGCCGATCTGCCCGCCGGAGAGCCCGCCGTCTCGGAGTTCATTTCCCTCGTCCGGGATACCGCGGTCGGGCTTGGCCCCCACGAGCGCTCTTACGTGCCGCTGCCTGTGAGCCTCTCGCTGCGCAAGGTTTCGGACGCGGGCGGCGTCGTCTCCGTCACCGGCGCTATGAACCCCTAC
The DNA here is from genome assembly GCA_041496525.1 of Dehalococcoidia bacterium. GTDB lineage: Bacteria > Chloroflexota > Dehalococcoidia > SM23-28-2 > RBG-16-64-32 > JBGQEU01. The sequence continues at coordinate 3,315 of JBGQEU010000155.1, read as the reverse complement.
TGGGCGCGCTTCACGGAGCACGTTCACGGCACGTACGACCTGGACTCCACGCGCCTTCACCGGCTGCCCGAATCGGACGAGCACCTGCAGCAGCTCATCCAGGCGATCATCGAACAGGCGGCGAACCTGGACACCGGCAAGCGGGCCGAGATCCCGACATTCGACGCCTGGACCGTGCAGCGGCTGAGCGGCGGGCCAGGGGTCACGATCGTCGGGTTACCACCGGGCGATATCGGCGACATGGGCCTGGCCGTGCGCCGCAACCTCCGGCGCATCCTGGCCTCCTCCGGCCCCGCGCTGCGCGAGCGCCCGGCGCAGCTGCGGGCGCTGGCCCTACTCGGCTATTACCCGCGCATGGATCAGGAAGGCGCGACAACGGCGATGCGCGGCTACGATCCCGCTCTGTACAGCGGCCTGGACTTCGTTTGTCTGGTGGCGGACGGCCTGGTCAAGCCACTGATCGAGGCGCCCGCGGGCCTGCTCCCGTGGGCACGGGGATGAGACGGTCTTAGCGCGGCGGCGAGAAGATCAGACGTGACCGGGCGGTTCCGTACGGAAGGCGCCGTAGCCTCCCGCATAGAACACCAGCGGCCGCCCATCGCTCGTCTCTCGCGCGTCCACAACTTCACCGATGAAGATAGTGTGGTCACCGCCGTGGTGCTCTGTCACGGTCTTGCAGTCCAGGTAGGCCAGCGACCCGTCGATGATAGGGCAGCCCGTGATGGAGAAACGATGGGCCACGCCCTCCAGCCCGTGCGACAGCCCGAGGTCTTTCCTGGCGAATTTTTCCGAGATGTCAGCCTGTTCCTGCCCCAGGATATTCACGGCGAAGACGCCGGCCTCCTTCAGGATGTCGTGCGTATCCGCATTCTTGTCCACGCACACCAGGACCAGCATCGGGTCCAGGGAAAGGGCTGTCACGGCGTTGGCCGTCATGCCGTGTAGCTCATCGCCCAGTCGCGTGGTGACGATCGTCACGCCCGTGGCGAAGCGGCCCATTACGCGGCGGAAGTGGTCTCTCGTCGGTGCCATCGCAGATCGTCCTCTGTCTGGGGATATTTTGCCAGAAGACGCAAGGTCGCCGCTGCGGGTCGCCGCCGGTTCAGGCGCCGGCAGGCTGAGACCGTTGCTCGCTTGACGGCTCCACGCACCTTCTCATCGCCTCGCGCATCGGAACCTTCGCCTGCCAGCCCAGGCTCTTCAGCTTCGATGCGTCGACATGGTAGTCCAGCGCCACTATGTTGACACCGTACCGCGTCGCCTCCGGTCGCGCTCGCCGCCCGCGCAGCACACACCACGCCTCCATGAACAACGCCGCTGTGTAGCCGAGACGCAGGGGCACGCCCCGGCGGGGCGGCGCCAGACCCGTCGCCTCCGCCACAGCCTGGAACAGGTCGCGCTGCGTCACAGCCTCGTCCGATGCCACGTTGTATATCTCGCCGGCTGTCCCCGCCGTCGTCGCTGCCAGGATGCAGGCGTCCGCCACATCACCCGCGTAGACATAGGGCAGCCGGTTGCGTCCGCTCCCCAGGTAGGCCGAACTGCCGCTCTTCAGGAACGCTGCTATCCCCGGGAACATGCCTCCATCCCGCTCGCCGAACAGCAATCCGGGGCGGACGATGGTGACGCCGAGGCGGCCCTCAGCAGCGTACCGCCTCGCGATCTTCTCAGCCGCTACCTTGGAGCGGCGGTAGTAGTCCAGCCAACCGAACCGCTTCTCCAGCGGCGACCCTTCCGTCACGCGTGAACGCAGCGCGCTCAGCGCGTACACATCGAGTGTGCTGACGTGCAGAAAGCGCGGGATGCCGGCGGCCGCGGCGGCCTCCAGCACATTGCGCGTGCCGTCGATCGTTGCCGACTGGAACTCGGGCCAGGGGCCCCAGTCGGCGACGTTCGCCGCCGTGTGGTAGACCACATCAACGCCGCCCACGGCCGGGCCGAGGGAGGCCGCGCCCGTGATGTCCCCGGCCACCATCTCCACGTCCCGCTCGCGCAAGAATGACGTGTCGCTACTGGCGCGGACAAGGGCGCGCACGTCGTCTCCCCGCTGCAGCAGATGGTCCACCAGGTGGCTGCCCAGAAAGCCGGTGGCTCCTGTGACCAGCGCCTTCATCCGGTCGGTCCTCTCTAGCATCGCTTTCCCGGCTGGGATAGGCTTGACGCGACCAATACTACAACAGCGAGGCGATGGACAGACGATGAGCCGCTTCTCCCTGGGAATTGGCATAGCCGGCGCCGCGGAAGTGGCGCGCCTCGCCAAGCGGGCCGAGGCCGCGGGCTTCCAGACGCTGTGGACGGCGGAGATGTTCCACGACCCGTTCTTGCCGCTGGCCGCTGCTGCTACTGCCACCGCCAGCATTCAGCTGGGCACCTCCATCGCTCTGGCCTTTGTCCGCAGCCCGTGGGTGACCGCCCTGGCCGCGCTCGACCTCGATATCCTGTCCGACGGTCGCTTCATCCTCGGCCTCGGCACCGGCCTCAAGCGCGTCACCGAGCGCTGGCACGGCGTCGCCTATGGGAAGCCCACGCCTCACATCCGGGAGTGCGTCCAGGTCATTCGCCTGATCAGCGAGCGGGCGCACCGCGGCGAGCCCATCCGCTTCTCCGGCCAGTACTACGACGTCGATATCCAGGGCTGGACCCGCCCGCTGCCGCCGGTGCGGCCCCGCTTTCCCATCTACCTGGCGGGCGTCCGCGAAGGCATGATCCGGACGGCCGCGCAGGTGGCCGACGGCCTGCTGGGCCACCCCATCTACTCGCTGCGCTGGATAACGGAAGTGGTGCTGCCGTCACTGGCCCGCGGCCTGACGGACAGCGGCCGCCGGCGCCAGGATTTCCAGCTCTGTCTCGGCGTCTGCTGCGCCATCGACAGCGACGTCCAGAAGGCCCGCCGCGACGCCGCCGCCACGATCGCCTTTTACGCGACCGTGAAGACGTACGAGCCCGTCTTCGCCGCCTTCCCCCGCGAAGTGCGGCGCATACAAGAGGCGGCGATGGGCAACGACTCCCGCGCCATGACCGACGCCGTGAGCGAGGAGATGATCGACGCCTTCGCCATCGCCGGCACGGCAGACACGGCCCGCCGCAAGATCGCGCCGTACGTTGAGCTGGCCGATACCATCTGCCTGACGCCGCCGGACCAGCTCATCGACCCCGCGGAATCCGCCCGCTATCGGGAGGCGCTGCTGGCGGCCTTCGGCGAGTAGCGCCGGGGGGCAGGGACTATGCCGCCACGCAGGAGACGAAGGTGAACGCGTACAGCGCCAGGCCCGGCGTCTCCGTCGACAGCGTCAGGTCATGGCTGCCGATCTCCGG
>JBGQEU010000154.1:0-4652 GCA_041496525.1 Dehalococcoidia bacterium | reverse complement strand
TTCGCGTGACTTTCAGGCCATCCTACGCAACGTCCTCCAGCAGGACCCGCTATCCCAGACCCCGCCATGTTCGGCCGTGGGCTGGAGTGTGCTGGTGAGCGGCTGACAAGCTCACGGTCAGGGTTGCAAGCCTCACAATCCTGAGGGCCGGAGGAGTGGTGAAGAGATGGGTGCCCCGCTGGGGCTGGACGGCATTGGTGGGAGCACCTCTTGTGCTGGCCATGGCCCTGTCCCAGGCGCTAGCTGCTCCCAATAGTGTTCGCATTGAGCCCGCCAGTGCGGTCCTGGACGCCGGTGGGGCCGCTGATGTGGCCGTGATCGCCGAACCGCCACCAGATGGCCTGGGCGCATGGGTGATCGAAGTTCACTTCGACCCGCACGTCGTGGCCACGACAAGCCGGCAATGTGACCCGATTGATACACCTGCTGGAGCGGTTGGGGCCGTCGGCTGTCAAGCGGTCGACAGCAACGGAGACGGGTCCGTGGATACGGTCAAGGCCTTCGGCGCCGTGCTCTTCCGGGATACGAGCAAGGGCCTGTCGGACACATCGTCCCTGGCGAGCATTTCATTCGACGCCATAGGGCCGGCCGCGGCGTGCACCGCGCTTGTGGTGACCGTGGTTGCTTTCAGCGATGCCAGCGGCGCGGAGTCGAACCCGGCTGCCGGGAGCGGCGAATTGTGTATAGCAGGCGCGTCGCCAGTAACAACGGCGGTAGCGCCAAGCCCCCCACCCGCGACGGCTCCGACAGTTCCGGCTGGCGGTGGTAACACGGGGCCGGCTGCGGGTCCACTTGACGACGTCTCCAGCTCCACGCCGCCAGGCACTTCGGGCGCCGGCGTCGCAGTCGCCTCCTCTCCTCTGGTGAGCGGCGTCTTGAGCGGTCAGGCGCGTGCTGGCGATAGCCCCGGGAATGCGGCAACCGCTCAAGGTACCTCCTCGGACCGCTCCAGCGCAATTCCGTGGTTGCTGGCTGCGATTGGCCTGCCGCTTGCGGCCGGCGGAGTCTGGTTCGTTGCCAGATCCCTGAATGGGAGACGCCCGACCTAGCAGGTCCGAGGCGCGCCGGAGATGCGTATGTCGTAGGACAGCGCAGCGTGCCGCAGGTTGCGCGCTGGATCAGCTGGGCGGGTTACCGGGGGTGAGTTTGCGGATCTCTGTGTCGTTGCTGTAGTAGATCGATCCGTCGGGGCTGACGGCGACATCGCCCTTGCAGTCCTTGACGATGAGATCGCTGGAGGTGACCTGGTTCAGGGCCGCGCCGCCGAGGACCAGGTGGCGCAGCACGCCGGGGCTGCGCTGGTCATTGACCACAGAGCGCTGTGACTCGCAGACCATCAGAGACGGACCGAGGGTGGGGTACTTGTCCCCCGGTGCGAAGGCCAGGCCGGACACCTCGACAAACGACAGGAAATCACCGGGCTGCGTGCCCTCCCGCGCGAAGTGGTAGATGGCCTGGACTCCCGTACCGGCCGAGCAGTCCGAGTATGGGAACTGGCCGACGTTGGGCCAGCCATAGTTAGCGCCCGCGTTGATAACGTTCAGCTCTTCGCAGCTGACGGTTGTGTTGTCAGTGCCGTAAATCGCCTCGTTCGTGGGTTGGAAGGCGAAATCGAACGTGTCTCGGAAGCCGACCGCGAACACGCGCGGGTCGGCGGCCGGGTTGTTCAGGTATGGATTGCCCGGCGCGGCCGAGCCGTCCTCCTTCGTTACCCGGAGGAGCTTCCCGATGGGCTTGGAGAGGTCCTGGGCCTGGTCCGAAGTGTCATAGTCGCCGATGCTCAGGTACAGGAAGCCATCCGGCCCGAAGTGAATGCGGCTGTTGGCGTTGTAGCCCTGGTGCTGGGGCGAGGTGACGGCGAACTTATCGCTGATAACCGTCTCGTCGGCGCCGTGGCCGTTCTGGTCCGTAAACCGGACGAGCTTGGGCCGGCCGGTGGGCACCGATGGGTCGACCGGTTCGGTGTAGAAGACGTAGACGTAGTGGTTGATCTGGTAGTCGGGATCGAAGGCAATGCCGGTGAGCCCCCAGTCCAGGTCCAGCCAGTTGGCCACCTGTACCTGGGCGAAGGGGACGCCGTCGGTGGCAACGATGCGAATGACGCCGGTGTACTGCTCACCGTAGAAGAGGCGACCGTCGGGAGCGAAGGCCGTAACGTAAGGGCGGTCGCCGCTGGCCACGGTCTCGGTCTTGAGACCGAAGGGCAGTTCGTCGCTACCGCCGCACGCTGATGCAGCCAGGATGAGGAAAGGGAACAAGGCCAGGGCCAGGCAGCCCGTCCAGCGGTCCATCAGGCGCAATATACCAGAGTCCTCCGTCTGGATACAGGCGCGCTACGGGCGCCGCGGTGGGTGGGAGGGGGAGAGTGCGGAGACGGCCGCGTCCGGGGGGCATGACCCCCCCGCGCGCACGCTTCATTTGCCCGCCGAATGCCGCTGAAGTAGACTGGGGACAAATCGCCGCTGAGTATTGGAGGCATCAACGTGTTGCCCCCCAAAGATGGCTAGCGTAGGCGCAAAAGCGACGGGTCTGCCAGAACGGCAGACGGCCATCATACACTTCTCATTCAAGATCAACGGCATCGTGCTGTTGCTGGCGGCGGGGCTGGCGCTGCGGTTGGCCCTGGCGACGCGTCCCGGGTTTGGGGTGGATATCGGGTCATTCGAGGCGTGGGCGAACCAGCTGGCCGATCACGGGCCGTGGAATTTCTACGGGTCAGATTTCTTCACGGACTACGCGCCCGGGTACATGTATGTGCTGCTGCTGATCGGCAAGCTGAACCAGCAGTTCAATTTCAGCGGGAGCCAGCTCGAGTACATATTGAAGCTGCCGTCGATCGCGGCGGACCTGGGCAGCGCCTACCTTCTCTACCGGTTTCTGGAGGGCCAGCGGATGGAGCTGCGCCTGGGGGCGGCGGGGATATACCTGGCGTTCCCGGCGGCGCTGTTGATCGGATCGGTGTGGGGGCAGGTGGACAGCCTGCTGGCGTTCTTCATCCTGCTCAGCGTCCACTTCATCAGCAAGGAGCGGCCGGTGGCGGGAGCGGTGGCGTTCACGGTGGGCTTTCTCATCAAGCCGCAGGCCGTAGCGGCGCTGCCGTTCCTGGCCTTCTGGATCATGCGCGATCGATGGCCCAACTGGTCAGACGAACGTTCCATCCGGGATGCGATCACCCTTTGGTTGAAGTGCGTCGCAGCAGCCTTCGCCGTGCTCCTGGTGCTCATCACGCCGTTCTTCACGGACAGGCCCTGGGACCTGATCACGCAGTTGTACAACGCCACGAACGTCGAGAACTATCGCGTCAACTCCTTCTGGGCCTATAACTTCTGGAACATGTTTGGCCTCTTCGACATGGGCTTCAAGTGTGACGTTGGCATCTCTGACTGCGCCCGCGGGGCCACGAATACGCTGTGGTTGGGAGTCGCGACCCGGATCTGGGGGATGGGCATGTTCCTGATGTCCCTCCTGGCCGTCCTCTGGGTGATGCGTCGCAGCCGGAGCCGCGGGGCGCTGGCCCTGGGGACATCGCTATGCATGCTGGCGTTCTACATGTTCGTGACGCGCATGCACGAGCGCTACGTGTTCGCCTTCTTCCTGCCCTTCCTGGCGGCCTGCGTTCTCCTCCAGAGCCGGGTGTTGTGGGCAGGCTTCGCGACGCTCGGCATCGCCCACTTCTTCAATCTCTACCACGTCTACAGTTACTACTATCCGGACCAGATGCGGATCGACAGCATATACAAGTGGTTTGAGAAGGGCGACCTGCTGGGGACGGGGCTGGAGACCGTGCAGGTGCTTTCCATCGTCATGTTCGTGTCCTTCCTGGCGCTGCTTTTCGCCGCCTACATGTCGCAAGCCCGGAGGAGCGGCCGGGCCGAGGTCACATGACCATTGCCGAGAGGCTCGCGACCCGGCTGCAGACGCTAAGGTCCGCCCTCCCGACCCAGATCAAGGCCCACCACCTGCTGCTGGCCGCGATCCTGCTGCTGGCCGTGTTCACCCGCTTCTGGCGGCTGGGGACGCCGGACGGCTGCTACTTCGACGAGGTCTATTTCCCGACCACCGGCGCCGAGATCCTGCACGGGGACAAGGCCGCGTGGGATTTCTACGGCCACGAGAACACGCACCCGCCGCTGTCCAAGCTGTTCATGGCCGGTGGGGAGGCGATTTTCGGTCACGAGACCAGCAATGATTCGGCGCTCCAATGCTGGGGGGATCAGGACGATGCGGCCAAGAAGAACAACCCCGACTGGACCTACAGCCCGTTCGGCTGGCGGTTCTTCGGCGCGCTGGCCGGCGTGGGCGCCGTGGTCTTCATGTACTTGCTGGCGCGGAAGTTGTTCAAGAGCGAGGTGGCAGGACTGGCCGCGGCCTTCCTCCTCACATTCGAGGGGCTGGCGTTTACGCAGTCCCGAATTGCCACGCCGGACACGTATGTGCTGTTCTTCGTGCTGGGGTCCGTCTATTTTCTTGTATCCGACCGCTACCTGTTGTCCGGCATCTTCTTCGGCGCGGCGATGGCATCGAAGTGGAATGCTACGCTGACCATCGTGCCCATCGTCCTTTATCTGGTGTGGCGGCTGGCCCGCGGTGTCGCCGAGAGGAGGGAAGAACAGCCGCTGAAACGGTTTGAGGTGGCGCTGCCGGCCGGGCTG
>JBGQEU010000153.1:0-4653 GCA_041496525.1 Dehalococcoidia bacterium | reverse complement strand
CTGCTGGAAACGCACGTCTTCGCCGTTGACGTAGACGTTGACGAAGCGCCGCAGCGCGCCGGACTCGTCGCAGAGCCGCTCCTTCAGACCGGGGTACTGCCGGTCCAGCCCTTCGATGCAGGCCAGCAGCGTCTCGCCTTCACCGGCGACTACGTCCCTATCGCCCGTGATCTTGCGCAGCGGCGTAGGGATGCGGACGACGACACTCATCCGCAGCGACTCCTGCCCCGGCAAGACCTGCTTGTTAGGCTCCCACTGCAATCCCATGCTGTGCTCTCCTCCAACTTCAATATGTTCATGCCTGATCGCAGCCGCGCCGCCACACGCCCCAGGAGCGCAGCAAGCAGCGCCCCTACGCGCTGCGCAACGCTATCCCTCTACGATGTCCCCGGGCACGGGGTCCACGCGCACCCCCTGCTCCTGGACCCACGAAATGCCGCGCTCGATCTCGCCCAGGTCGCCTTCCAGCTCCAACATCACCCAGCCGCGGTCGTCCGTGACATCGGCCCGGCGGATGTTGGTCACGACTTCGAAATCACGGCCCAGGCGCCAGATGATAGGCTCCTTGATCAGGGCCGGGGCGAACGTGAACTTCACTCGTTGTTTGGCCACGTCATACCTACCTTATCCGGCTCACGGGCAGCGCGCCCTCGCGCTCCCTCACCGCTTCTTCGAAGGCTGCGATCGCCGGACGGATAGTGAGGGCGGGCTTGAGGGCCGGCGCCACAGCCTCCTGCGTCTTCAGGCCGGCGCCGGTGATGAATGCCACGACCAGTTCGTCCGCGCCGACGTGGCCACCCTGCGCCAGCCGCCTCAGTCCGGCGACGACGACGCCTCCCGCTGTCTCGGCGAAGATGCCTTCCGTCTCCGCCAAGAGCTTGATGCCGGCCACGATCTCTTCGTCGGTCACCGCCGTCGCCGCGCCGTTGGACTGCGCCATCGCCTTCAGGGCGTAGTAGCCGTCGGCAGGGTTGCCGATGGCCAGCGACTTGGCGATGGTGTTCGGCTTCTGCGGCCGGATATCGAAGCTTTGGCGCTGCCACGCCTCGACGATCGGCGAGCAGCCCTGGGCCTGAGCGCCGCTCATCCGCGTGCCGGCCCATTCGACCAGACCCAGCCAGGCCAGCTCCTTGATGCCCTTGTATATCTTGGTGAAGAGCGAACCGCTGGCCAGGGGCACGATGCAGTGGTCCGGCGCCCGCCAGCCCAGCTGCTCGCAGACCTCATAGCCCAGTGTCTTGCTGCCCTCGGCGTAGTACGGCCGGATGTTGATGTTGACGAAGGCCCAGGGGTACTTGTCGCTCAGCTCGCTGCACAGGCGGTTGACGTCGTCGTAGCTGCCTTCGACGGCGACGAGCGTCGGCCCGTAGACGGCCGAGCCGATCACCTTGCCCTGCTCCAGGTCGGCCGGGATGAAGACGCAGGCCTTCATCCCGGCCCGCGCCGCGTGGGCGGAGACGCTGTTCGCCAGGTTTCCCGTGGAGGCGCAGGCGAGGGTATCGAACTCGAACTCGCGGGCCACGCTGGTGGCAACGGAGACGACGCGGTCCTTGAATGACCAGGTCGGGTTCTGGCAGTCGTTCTTGACGTACAGGCGGTTCAGGCCCAACGCCCGGCCCAGGTTGCCGGCCCGGAGCAGCGGCGTGTACCCGGTACCGATGTCAACGGCGGTCTCGGCGCGGCAGGGCAGCAGGTCCGCATACCGCCACATGGTGGGTGGGCCGCTCTCTATTCGCTCGCGGGTCAGCACGCGCCGCAGGGTCTCGTAGTCGTAGTAGACCTCAAGCGGGCCGAAGCAGAACTCGCAGACGTGGGCGGGCTCCAGGGGGTAGACCCGCCCGCACTCTTTACATCTCAGGTTCTTGGCGAAAGACACGATGGCTCCTTTTCCGGTCTTACGTTGTCACCCTCAGCGAAGTGAATGGTCTCGCCGCTGCCGCCTCTATGCTGGCACCTGATCCGCCGAGATTCCTCGCTGCGCTCGGAATGACATGGGGAGCGCCCGGAATGACAGGGGAACTCATGGGTTATCCGGCCCGGGCCTCCCCATTCCGCCTGAGGCGGACGGAGGCCCGCGCCATCGCCATCGGTCTCCCATACGTGCTCGCTCGCGTTCCCATCGGTCTGCTAAAAAGAAAGCCCCTTCCGGTGTGTAGAGAAGAGGCCTTAAAAGCTCCCTTATCGATCCGCCATTACTGCGGACGGCGTTGGCACCGTTCCCCGCCTCAGGCGGGGTGGTTGCCGGGCTTCACAGGGCCGTGCCCTCCACCTCTCTGGATAAGGTATTCTATTCGATTGTTTGATGGGATGCTAGCACAGGGATAGAAACGGTGTCAACGAGTGTGGCGGCGGTGGCTCTGGGCGTCAGCTAGGAAGCCAGGCTGGCTTCGCGCTCACGGGCGTGCCTGGGCTGAGCGTAGCGCTCGACCAGTTCGCCCAGGATCAGGCGGAGCGGCAGGCCGTTGAGGATAGGGTGCTTGAAGGCAGCGTCCAGGTTCACGGTGTAGTGATGGCGGCGGCCTTCACGCTGCACATGCAGCATGCCGGCGCGGCGCAGATCGCCAATCAGGCCCCACACCGTGCGCTGCGTCAGCGCCATGTCGTCCGCGATCTCGCGGATCGTGCAATCGGGGTTAAGCGCTATGTAGAAGAGGACGGAGCCGTGACTGGACACCAGGTACCAGTGGTTGTTAACCGCGACCCCGTTGCTTGCCATTGTGCTGGTGATAACCTTCCCCCTGGAACCCTGATTCCCGTTACTTAATAGCTGTAACCTTATGCTACCATTGGTTATCAAGGTTGAGAAGTCGTAAATGATGAACAATTGGGAAACAATTGACCAGGCGTATTCGTTACCGGCTCCGCCTGGCGAAGACCCCGGCTACGCTGCCAGGATCGCCTTCAGACGATGCTCGTCGAGGGGAGCTGCTGCCACCTCCTTGCCGTCCACCGCCACCACGGGCACCCGGTCCCGGTAGCGGTTGTAAACCACGGGATCAGCGCTAATGTCTACGAAGTCAATTTCAAACCGGATCTTTTTCTGCATCTCCAGGACCATTTGCTCCGCCTCCCGGCAGAGCCCGCAGTCCTCCTTCGTGTACAGGGTGACCTTCAACTCGCCGGTTGCTCCTCGCCGGCGGGCGGCTCCTCTGGCACGGCGCGCGGGCCGCCGGCGCGGCCCTCTCGCTGCTCCCGCGGCGGCGTACGCAGCAGGTAGAACACGGTCGGCAGGCTGACGGCCATAGCGACGATGCCGATGATCTGGGCGGTGCGCAGGCCCAGGAAGACGATGTCGTCCAGCCTGAGGAAGCTGGCGAACGTGCGCAGCAGTCCATACATGAAGACCCAAGCGAAGAATGTGACGCCTGCGCGCTGCACGCGGAAGTAGATGACGAGGAGCAGCGCGAAGATGACCAAGTCGCCGATCAGTTCGTAGGCGACGGCCGGGTGCTGCGGCAGGGCCGCCGGGCCAAAGCGCAGGTAGCTGGGGCTGTTGACGTGGGTGTACACAACGCCCCATGGCAGGTCCGTGGTCTTGGCGAAGTGCTCGCCGTTGATGACGTCGCCGATACGCCCCGCGGCCATGCCGACGATACCTCCGATGGCAGCGATGTCCACCGCTCGCGGGATGTTCGGGACATGGCTGAGGTAGGCGTAGGTCCAGCCGGCGATGGTGCCGCCGATAAGGGCGCCGTAGATGGAGATGCCGCCGGTGTTGATGGCGACGATGTCGCCCGGGTTGTCCTGGAACTGGCTCAGGTTCTCCAGCACGAAGAGCGCCCGGGCGCCGACGATGCCGCCGATGACGAGAGCCAGCGCGACGTTGTAGATCATGTCTTCGGGGTAGCCCATCTTGCGCGCCAGCCAGGCCGAGATGGCCACTCCCGCGACCACGCCGATGGCCGTGAACAGGCCATGCCAGGTGACCTCCAGGCCGGCCACGGTGACAATCGTGGGGTCGATGCCGATGTTGATGGAGAGCAACAGAGCGTTAATCATCCTCTTCCGTTCCCCCGGGCATAGCCGCTCCGGCCTCGGCTGCTAGCCGGCGCAGCTCCCGAGCGTATTGGGCGTGGCTCGCCGCCTGTCCCGCGAGCGACGTCCGGGTTGCCGTTATTCTAGCCCATAGCCGCCTTCTGGGCACCCAGAACGTGATCATCAGCCCCAGAACGATGAGTCCGGCGCCGATCCAGACCAGGTAATCGCTGCGATCCCGCTTGGCTTCGATGCCGGCGAACTCCCGCTGGCCCAGGAACGTGTACTCGTAGTTGTCGATCGTCGCCTTTTGTCCCGGCTCCAGTGTTAGTGGTTGCGGCTGCAGCCCCACCAGCGTCAGTCTTGGTGGCCCGTTGGGTGCGGACGCCTGCACCTTCGTGCCTTCAGAAGTCGTACCGGTGCCGTACACGACGTTGCCGAGCTGCAGCAAAGCGGCGCCGGTGGCGCCTTCCCCAAGGCTCCGGGGCAGAGGGAGGTCCGGTACGAGCAGCGACGGCGCCATCTCTTCTCTGACGTACGACACTTCGAGGCCGCCGGACTGTCCCGTCTCTCCCTGCCCCAGGGACAGACGCACTGAGTTCTCCCCGCTGCCCGGCTCGAAGATGATCAGTTTGTCGCCGCCCTGGTCCGGGACCTGGGGAAGCCAGAAGGTCAGCG
>JBGQEU010000152.1:0-4656 GCA_041496525.1 Dehalococcoidia bacterium | reverse complement strand
GTGCTGTTGACGGTGAGCGTGGCGCCGGCGACAGCGTAAGTCCGTGACGCCGCACCCGCGGCCAGACACAGGACGGCGATTGCTAGAGCTGCCGCCGCCAGGGGCGGCCGGCGGCGGGTGACTCCGAGAAAGCCCGTCTTCAGGGCGGCCGCCGGTGCGGCAAGGACTCGCGTCCTCAACGGGAGGCTGCCGGTGGCTGGCTGTGTCTCTTGCGTGCCCATGGTCGCCCGCCTTCAGCGCATTCAGCGCGAAAATGGCCCCCGGAAATCATGAATATCAAATCGTGAACGGGTCGACGCGTCAATGACCCCGGTCACACTGGCGTCTCCAGCCAGAGATCGGCGGCTGGACAGGCGCTTTCGCCTGGATTTGTGGCCGTTCCGCAGGCACCCACCCCCTGTAGCGCAGAAAGCGCCTTGATGACGCATTATACACCTGAGGTCAAAGCAGGTTGCAAGGTTATGCTTGTGCGCGCCCCGATCGGGCCGCTGCCAGACTCCGCGGAGATTCAGGCCGGTAGCTCCCCTTCCATGCCGTCCGCCCTTTGCGCCTGGGCTGTCATCCCGGCGTCCACCCAGGTCTTCCGGGCCTCTGCCAGCTGCTTCCGGCCGGGCTGGCGCCCGGATCCGCCGGGACGGGCCAGGAGGTGGCGCGCGTACCAATAACGGGATTCGGCCAGTTCCACCGTGGCGCCCATCTCCCCCGCCGTCTGAATCGCCCTTTCGAAGTGGTGCTCGGCTGCTTCTGCGTCGCCCGCGGCACTGGCGGTCATGCCCAGCACGCGGTCCATTAGCTGCGGCACGGAGGACGCCCCGGTTAGCACGTAGCCCGTCGATTCTGTCCACTGTTTGAGGGGGCCGAACAGCGCCGATGCCTCATTCGTCATCGCCATGACGGCCAGGGCTGCAGCCAAAGTCGCTCTCGCTTCGCCCAGGCTGGTCGTCCAGTGATCCTCGAACTGGAAGTAGCGTTGCAGTTCCGGCAGCATCGCCTGCGCCTCCTCGCCACGACCGGCGAGAGCGCGCAACAGCAAGAGCACCGGCCTGGGATCGTCGATCGGGGCTGCGGACATGCGGTCGTAATAGCCGATCGCCCGCGCCAACAACTCCTCGAAACTCTGGCAGTCGCCGCCGAGAAAGCGAATGTAGGCGAGGTTGATCAGAGCGCCGGGCATCCCCGAGTCCGCCCGCGCCGATTCAATCATGGCCAGCAGCTGGTTTGCCGAGTCCTCTGCCCCAGCGAGGTCGCCGCGCAAGCACGCGATGCTGCTGGAGATCCACCTGGTCTCGCACATGGCGAGAAAGTTCCCGGCCTTCCGCGCCAGGCGTTCTTCCTCGCCTATGGAGTCTCCGGCGCCGGCCAGGTCCCCCAGGACGAACAGGATGTGCCGCCGGAACGACGACCCCTGACTCGCGGTCCAGGGGTCATTCCCCGCCAGCGACCACTGCATGCCTTCAGTAAGCCACCGCACGGCCTCTCGCAACTGGCTGTAGTTGAGGTAGTGCATCCCGCGGATGAACGCCGCGAACCCCTTGGCCGCAGGCTTGCCTAGCCGCTCGGCGGCTTCCAGCGACTCGCTCAACAGGCGTTCTGCCTCGTCCGCCTCGCCAAAAGCGCTACGAATGAACCCGGCCTGGGCCAGAAGGCGGCAGCGCACCTCTGAATCACTGGCGCCGAGGATGCTCAAAGCCCTATCGACGACCTCCGACGCCTCGGCGAACTGGCCACGGGCGCCGTACAGCCTGCGCAGGGAGTAGGCAATCCAGCCCACTGCCTCGCTATCGTTGAGACGCTCGAATATCTCCATTGACCGCCGCAGACAACTCACAGCCGCTTCCCACTCGCCCTTGCCGGTCTCGGCCGCCCCCAGGCGGCGCAGCAGCTCCGCGCTTTCTTGCTCATTGGCGTCGCCGATCAACTCCAGGGCGCGCTGGTAGTAGCCGGCCGCATCTTCCCACGCCGCCATTCTGCTGGCCTTGTCCCCAGCCATTGTCAGGAATTGCCGGGCCTTCTCAGGCGGCGCCATGCGACCGGCCTGCGTGAAATGGTATGCCAGGACCTCCGGACCCGCTGAGCCTATGCTCTCCATGGCCAGGCCCACTTGCAGGTGAGCGCGTTGCCGGCGCAGAACGGGCAACCCTTCGTAAATGGTCTGGCGCGTGACGTGATGCGCAAACCGGAATTCCACGGCTGCGCCTTCGACCTGTTCGATCATTCCCATACGGATAGATTCATCCATCGAATCGAGCAGCGTTTCCGCGTCCATTCCGCAAACGGCGTCCAGGATGTCATAGTCAAAATCCCTGCCGACGACGGCGGCCTGAGTGAGGATGCGTCGCGTATTATCGCTGAGGCCCTCCAGACGTCTCTGAATGACGACGCGGACAGTATGCGGGATGTCCCAGTCCTCCCGGCGGATATCGACCCGCCACTGTCCATCGGCATCCAGTATCCGGCCTTCCGCCATAAGATGATTGACGAGTTCAGTAATGAAGAAGGGGTTGCCTTCAGTCTCCTCATGGATCGCCTCCACCAGATCATTTGGCGGCTGGCCCCGGCCTACGGAAGCGAGCATGCTCTCAATAGCGGACGCGGAAAGACCTGACAGGTTCACACGCGCATACCGCTGCAGACGGCTGAACTCCGCCATGGCGTCTGCCAAAGGGTGTCCAGGGCCGAGGTCTTGGTCTCGCCCCGTCGCGAGTATGAGGATGGGCACCTCTGCCACGGAGGCAGCGATGTGTCGCAGAGCCAAACAAGTGGCCACGTCAGCCCACTGCATGTCCTCCATGAAGAGCACCGTCGGCCGGCGCCGGGCTACTTGCCCGAATGTATGGCGAATCGCCTCCAGTAGCCGGTATCGTTCCTGTTCGGGAGGAGAAGGGATCGTCTCCGCCGGAAGCGCCAGCCGGCCGGCCAGCTGCGGAATAAGCTTGGAGAGTTCGGTCGCATAGTCGCCCAGCTCGTCCAGCAACACGTCGTCGGGGCGATCCTCGATGTACTGGCGCAGGATTTCGACAAAAGGGAGGTATGGAGGGGCGCCCTCCGTACCCCTGCACTGCCCGCGCCAGACGCGGAACCCCCGGGTCCTCGAGTGGCGGACTGCCTCCTCGGCCAGCCTGGACTTGCCGATGCCGGGCTCCCCGGCTAACAGGAGAAACAGCCCCGAACCACTCGCCACCTGCTCCAGCGCATCCTGAATGCGCCCCATCTCCACATCGCGGCCCACAAACTGCACCCGCCGAACTGCGGCCGCTTCGCCTGGAAGTTGTCCGCTGGGGATGACGTGGTAAAGCCGGAAGGATTCCCGGAACCCTTTGAGCTGGGACTCGCCCTTTTCGGCGAACTCCACCCCGCGCGTCCCCTGGCCCAGCTGCCTAACAACCTCAGATGCCAGTATCTCGCCTCCGGTGGCCAGAGCCGCTATGCGGGCGGCCACAATCACCGCTGCTCCGAAGAAGTCCTCTTCTTCTTCGATCGCCTCGCCCGCGTTAAGCCCCATCCGTACCACAAACTCGCGCGTCGGCTCTGCCTGGTTGTGCCGGGCGATCTGCCGCTGAATGCCGACGGCGCAGCCAAGGGCGGAGGTCACAGTACTAAAGGCGATCATGAACCCGTCACCCATCGCCTTGACTTCCGACCCGCCGTGACGCGCAACCTCTGCCCTAACCAGCGAGTTGTGAACGCGCAGGATATCCTGTGCGGCCTCGTCGCCCAGAGTGTCGGTGAGCTGAGTGGACCCTACGACGTCCGTGAACAGGAACGTCACGATCGCCGATTGCCGGCCCGGAGGCATATTATGCCCGCTTTCCTATGAAGAGAGTGGACAGATTATCAATGGTCTGCACCCGAGCCGTCAATCACGTAAGGCCCGGTTGCCAGCACAACGCTGCCCTATGGCAACACAACTCCCATGAACACGTCGGATTGCCGGATACCCGGCGTGCCATTGCGCGCGTCCGTCCAAAACAGGTATGAGGCGCCGCCCGGCGCGATCGCCATTCCGTTGTAGTCTCCCATGAACAGACCATCCTCAAACGCGTAGTTCATATTTGAGTAGGAGCTGGAGACCCTGGTTTCCGTCCAGGTCGCACCGTGATCCGATGACCGGGCCAGGTAGACCCCTGCCAATCGATTGAAGAAGTCATTCCGGCGGTCGTAGAACATGACGTCAACGCGCCCATCGGCGCCGATCGATACAAAGGGGAACCATTGGTCTTTGCCGTTGCCCATGGTGTCTTGATTGACCCTGAGTGGCGCTGGGCCCGCGGCCGGGCCAGCCCAGGTTGCGCCGCCGTCAACCGATTTCACCACGAACACATCGGTGTCGGTCGTCGTTCCGGCTGCGCATGAGAACGAATCCGGCGGCGCCTGCGTCACCCGGGACGGGAACGGGAAAGAAGAACCGTTGCGGTTATCCGCGAACACCAGGAACAGCGTGTGGCCGGTGGGGTCTGACGGGTCCAGCGCTATGTTCCCGCCCGAATTAAAGCGGAAGTTGGAATTGCAGAGGGTGGCCTGGTTGAGGCTGTTCACCGGGAAGTCGTTGCGCCCGTCTACCAGGGTGGCCGCTTGATATGGGCCGCTGACCGCTAACGTATCGGGATTGACCTTCGTAACCAAGTACTGATTCCGCAGGCCGTCCGCAGACCCGTG
>JBGQEU010000151.1:0-4682 GCA_041496525.1 Dehalococcoidia bacterium | reverse complement strand
GATTGGGCCAAATACAATGCCGCACAGACGACCGAGAAAGAGCACTTCATGCGGCTTCTCGCGGCTCTCTGCGATGGCGTCGAGAATCCCCGCCAGACCAACGGACGGCCCCGCCTTCCGCTTGGCGACATGGCCTTTGCTGCCGCGTTCAAGGTCTACACCGGGTTCTCTTCCCGCCGCTTTACCAGCGACCTACACGCTGCCCACACGGACGGACTGATCGGGTCAACGCCCCACTTCAACTCTGTCACCAACTACCTGTCCAACCCCGCGCTGACGCCCGTCCTGGCGGCTCTGATTGAACAGGCAAGCCTTCCACTGCGGGCCGTCGAGACGGACTTCGCCGTCGATTCAACAGGCTTCGCCACCAGCCGTTTCGTGCGCTGGTACAACAAGAAGTGGGGCCGCGTGCTCGACAACCAAGAGTGGGTCAAAGCCCACGTCATGTGCGGCGTTCGGACTCACACGGTCACCAGCATCGAGGTGAGCGACTGGGCAGCGAATGACGCTCCGTTCCTTCCCCCGCTGGTCGAGAGCACCGCACGCCGCTTCGATGTTATCGAGGTCAGCGCTGACAAAGCTTACAGCGGGCGGCCGCAGCTAAAGGCCATCGAATCCGTAGGCGCGGCGCCCTACATCCCGTTCAAGCGCAACACTGTTGCGATGCCCGAAGGCCCGTCGATTTGGGCGCGGGCCTACCACCTGTTCGCTTACAACCGTGAGAAGTTCCTAGAGCACTACCACAAGCGCTCCAACGTCGAGACGGTGTTCTCGATGATTAAGGGCAAGTTCGGGGACTCGGTTCGCAGCAAGACGGACGTGGGCCAGGTCAATGAAGTGCTGGCAAAGGTTCTCTGCCACAACATCTGTGTTCTGATTCAGGCCATGTATGAATTCGGTATCGACCCGACTTTCTGTGCAGAAAATGCACCTGCACAAGAAAGGGTCGGCTAGGAGTGGTTTATGTGCAAAGCCGGGGACACCCCCAGACCCCCGCCCCTTCGACTTACGCTCAGGGCAGGCGCCGGCGCTTGGCCCCCTTCGACTGGCTCAGGACGGGCGTCTGCACTCCCCTCTTCTCAGCACCCTATTATCCGCTGTACGTCCAGCCCGTGTACGTAGACGTCAACGGCTCGCCCTCGCGTTCGACGCGGCCGTCCAGCACCCGGCCGACCACCAGAGTATGGTCCCCGATGGCCAGGAACTGCTCGGCCTCACACTCGGCCCAGGCCAGCGCGGCCGCCAGCACGGGGCAACCGTTCTCCGTCGTCCGGTAGTCGACGCCCTCGAGCTTGTAGTGCGTCTTCTGGGCCTCCTGCGGCGTGCGGCCCTCAATCTTGGCGCCACTGTACGGCTGGGCGAAGCCCCGCGCCAGCTCCATACCGTCCTTGTCCTGGGAGAGCAGGTTGACGGTGAAGTAGCGGTGGGCGCGCACGTTCTCCAGAGTGTGGGCATCGTTCTCAAAGGCTACGGCCAGAAGCCGCGGGTGGAATGAGACCTGCATCACCCAGTCGGCCATCATGCCGTTGACCCGAGCCTGCTCCCTGGAGCCGATGATGTACAGCCCGTACGGCAGCTCGTGCATGACCTTGACGAGCGCGTCTTCCTCTGACATGTCCTACCCCTCTCCAGCGCCGGTGGCCTGCTGCATCTGGCGGACCGTATCGAGCAATGCGTCCGGGGACGTGACCGGCGCCGAGCACATCGTCCCGAAGCAGACGTAGGCGGCGGGCGCCGGCTCGGCGGGCAGATAAAGCGCCGCCAGACGCGCCCCGTCGCGGGCCGGGTCCAACACCTGCAACACGCGCGACGGCACGTCCAGCGACAGCGCCGCCTTGTGCAGCGGCCCGGCGGATGCCGCATCGCCCACGATGTTGATCGCGGCGGGCGGGTTGAGGAACGTGTCGGCCTGGCGGGCGTAGCCGCTGGCGAAATACCCCATCTGCGGGTAAGCGCCAGCGAAGGCTTGCAGCGCCGCCCGCGCGATCTCCCGGTACTCCTCCTCCCGGGTCAGGCCGTGCAGGCGGATGAAGACCTCCGCGCAGACGGCGTTTTCTGGCACAGACTTCTGCCGCTCGCTCAGCCGGCCCACACTTTCGGTCTCGTCCCAAACATCGAAGAAGCCGCCGCCCTCCTTGTCCGCAAAGCGATCGAGAAGGAACCGCGCCAGCTCCACGGCCCGTTCGAAGTATGACGGCTCGCCCGTTGCCTCGTACGCATCAAGCAGCGCTCTCGCTGTGTACGCCTGGTCGCCCAGCAGGCCCCGGACGTGCGGCTGCCCATCGTGGAACCGGTACATGCCCTGTCCGGGCTCACGGCATCTGTCCAAAAGGAAGCCCAGAGCCCCGACGGCCGCCTCGCTCAGATCGGGGCGGTCGAGTGTCCAGGAGGCCTCCAGGTAGGCGGAGACCATCATCGCGTTCCAGCTCGTGTAGCAAGTGCGGTCGATGTAAGGCTCCGGGCGGCCCTCACGCCCGGCGGCCAGCAGCTTGTAGAACTCCTCGTCGGCGTCCTGGGAGCCGTAGAAGTGGCCGGCGTCCTTATCGCGGAGCTTGCCGTCAACGTAGTCGATGACCCGGCGCGCCGGGCCAGCGTGCTCGGCATCGCCGGTGATGCGGTAAAGGGCCAGGAGATCCTTCAGCAGGTTGGCGTTGTCCTCCAGCATCTTCTCGTAGTGCGGCTCCGACCAGTCGCGGCGGGTGGCGTAACGGAAGAACCCGCCCCATTCGTGGTCAAAGACCTCGCCGCGGCTCATGTGCTCCAGCGTCTTGCGGGCCATGTGCAGGACGTCCGGATCGTGACTGCGGCGGTACGCGTACAGCAGCAGGTCGATGGCATCCGCGTGCGGGAACTTGGGGGCGTCGCCGAAGCCGCCGTACACGGGGTCGTAGTGATCGACGGCGCTGCTAAGGACGGCGTCGAAGATGCCCGGCGCTAGCGCGCCTCCCCCGCCGCCGGCGGCCTCGGCCCGGCGCTGGCGCAACTCCGCGGCCTTGCCGGCCACCTCGTCGCGGTTGCTGGCGTAATAGACGTTGACCTTGGGCAGGAGGTCCTTCATCTGGTCGGGAGGGACATACGTGGCGCCGGCCAGCACCTCGCCGTCGGGCGTCAGGAAGGCCGTGGTGGGCCAGCCGCCCATGTTGTAGCGGGCGTTGACGTCCGGACGCTGGTCGTTGTCCACGCGCACCGGGATGTAGTGCTCGTTGATGAAGCTGATGACGCCCTCGTCCGAGTACGAGGTCTCGTCCATGACGTGGCACCAGTGGCACCAGACAGCGGACAGCGAAAGGAGGATGGGCTTCCCCGTCTCCCTCGCCTCGCGGAAGGCCTCCTCGCCCCATTCGCGCCAGCGGATCTCGCCCGCGCGGTTGGGCCGGGGGGAGAAGTGGAACTTGGATTGCGATCCGGCTGTCATCGAGGCGTCCCTTCAACTCCCCGGGCACTGACAACCGGCGACGCGGCTTGACCTGACGCCTATGATGGCGTGCGGCGAGCCGCTGCCGCTCAGGAAGCTTGCTCGATCGGTGCGCCGGCCTCTTTCCAGCCTTTGAACCCGGTTTCTAGGTGAGCGACGTTAGCGTAACCCATGTCCTTCAAAACTTTGGCGCCCAGCGCCGAGCGCCCGCCCGAGGCGCAGTGGAGAATAATGCGCTGGTCGGGCTGGAAGAAGTCCTTATGGTACGGCAGCGTCGGATCCGCGGCGAACTCCAGCATTCCCCGCGAAACGTGCTGCGAGCCCGGAATGGCGCCGTTTTGTGTTCGCTCCTCCTTATCACGGATGTCGACGATCACGGCCTTGCCGCTGGCCATCTCCTGCTTGACCTCGTCCACGCTGAGGTTCTCGATCTCGCTCTTCGCTCCGGCAACGATATCCAACGCCTTCCTGATCGCCACGATGCCCCTCCTTTGATTGGTCTATGCCATTTTTCGTGCGCGCTATATTATACACGCTCAAACCTCCCCCTCCCGCACACGGGGGAGGGTCCAGGGTGAGGGTTAGCGCTTCGTGTCCGCTACCAGCTCCGCGACTATATCGTACCGCCCGAAGCTTGGTACCAGGTACACCCCGGCCGCCTTCTCGCGGCAGACGGCGATCAGGTCGCGGGCGATGGCCTGGCCCTCTTTCGGCCCGCCGGCGTCGCCGGCCTTGCGCATCCGCTCGCGCACGGCCTCCGGCAGGAACATGCCCGGCACCTCGTTGTGCAGGAACTCGGCGTGGCGGTAGTTGGCCAGCGGCAGGACGCCGATCAGGATCGGCCGCTGGAACTTCGCCGCCTTCTCCAGGAAGCGCTCCAGCACCTTCTCGTCGAACACGTTCTGGGTCATGAAGAAGTGGGCGCCCGCCTCCACCTTGCGCCGCATCAGCCGCAGCTCCGTCTCCAGCGGGTCGGCGTTCAGGTTGGCGGAGGCGCCGATGAAGAACGAGGCCCGGCCGCCGATGGACTTGCCGGTGAAGTCCACGCCGTCGTTGGCCAGCTTCAGGAAGCGCATGAGGCCGACGGCGCTGACGTCCCACACGCCCACGATGTCCGTGTAGCCACCCAGCGACGGGGGGTCGCCGCGCAGGCAGAGGATGTTGCGGATGCCCAGGACGTAGGCCCCGATCATGTCCGAGTGGATGGCCATGGCGTTGCGGTCGCGCGTGGTGTAGTGCATGACGATGTCCACGCCCAGCTCTCGTT
>JBGQEU010000150.1:0-4688 GCA_041496525.1 Dehalococcoidia bacterium | reverse complement strand
GCTCCCCACCTGCCGCCAGCCGGCGGCGGCCATGAAGGAGCGCATCTCGTCGCCGAGGAGGGCCACCGCATACCGGTCGGGCTCCGTGTTGCGGAAGTGGTAGGCGTGCAGGACCTCGTGGCCGATGGATATGTCGGAGAAGCCGGGGATCAATACGACCTCGTTCGCTGGGTGGCGGCCGTTCGCGTCCTGGTCGGAGTTGGTATAGAAGCCCATGGGGAAGTCGCCGTAGGGTTGCCAGCCGTCCAGCGTGCGCCCCTTCGTGTTCGAGACGAAGGTCAGCGGGCCGCGCGGGCCGTTTACCACGGCGGAGAGCAGCCGTTGCGGCAGCCGTTCCATGACGCTGATGACGGCGCCGATGTTCGTCTGCTGGGAGGCCTCGTCGGGCCCCCAGTCCTGCCCATCGATGACGATGCGGATGCCGAAGCGCTGGCTGGCCTCGCGGGCCAAGCGCGCGACGGCGGGCTCGAGCGGGGGCGAAGGCGCGGGCGGCGCGGAGGGAACGACGGTGGCAGGGGCCTCTACAGCGGACGCGACCGCTGTGGCAGGGCCGTCCGGAGAGGGACCGGCCGGACGAGGAGCGGCGGCGGTGGGATTGGGTGGGGGCCCCTGGTCCGGCAACTGGTCAAGCCGGGAGACGGGCCCGGGCATTATCTGATAGGGGTCCGTCGCAAACTCCACGGGCGCTGCCGGGATGCCGGATGCTGGGGTGGGCTCGGGTTCGCGGGCCAGAGCCAGAGCGCCCGCTGAGGCCACGGCCACGGCCAAACAGAGGAGGGCCGCCACGCTCAGCCAGGAGCGGAATGATGGGGTCCCTCCCTGCCCTCCCTTTGGGCTCCCCGTGTTGGGGCCGCTGTCCGGCGTGGCCCCGTGTCCGCGGCCGGCCATACCCGGTGGTCCTCCCTCTGGGCTCGTCCCGGTGCAGGCCGGGGGTCCGCCTCTGGCGGAGGGCCCGGCCGACTAACAGGCGAGCGGTGCGAGTGTCTGACTTGAGTGTAGGACTACCGGATCTTAACGTCAGTTAACGTCCGGTAAAGAAGGTATCCCCTTGCTCAATTTATGGCCTGCCATCGAATCATCGATGTGTGCTGGGAGGGGTGGCTGGGGCCGGTGCGACGAAGGGACTGGGCCACCGGACTCGGGCCGGTCAACCGCTGCTCAGAAGGCAGGCCGCGCTATGCGGACACGGGGACCGCGAGTGAAACGCTTCCAGTTAGGTGACTATCAGGGGAAGAAGAGATGCTGTGTGGCAGGGCGCCAGAGGCATGAATCATTCTTTCCCAGGGGCTTGTGAACCGGCAGCCGGACCCTGTGTCCCGGGGTTGGACCTCAGGGCCCGGCAGGCCTTGCCAGGGAGGGTGCGGCTGTCAGTCCACAAACCGGGCATGCCTGGGGCGTTCCCGCTGCGGGAGCCGCGCCGGTCGTCTTCTTTCATTTGCCGCCGGCCGGCGGGGCTGCCGCGCTTCATCGCAGTCTGTGCCCGGTGTCGCCGCCCAGCCAATCGGGGGAAGTACTGATTCTGGCGCCGCTTGTCCGCCGGAAGCCCGCCCATCGAACACCCAGGCTGGCTGCACGGCCCGCCGGGCCTGTGATCGAATGTCTCCGGGCTGGAGCTCACTGCCCCGAAAATGGCCGCTACGCTGTCATGCGTAGCGGCGACCACACTCTTCGACCAGACAGCTTGTTTCGCGAAGCCTGTCCTGAGCGCAGTCGAAGGGGCATCTGGGGACGGGCCAACACCCGCAACAGGACTAGCCAGCACGGCGGACGAGTGCCTCAGCATGAGCGGGCAGGAGCCGCCATCCATTTTCATCCTCTGTGGCGTCGCCGCACCAGCGACGTGACAGAATTCGGATTGGCGGGCTCCAGACGTACCGGAAAGCCAGTATGGATTTGCCTGAATTCCCGTATGGACTGGGCGCCGCCGGCTGAACGAAGATGGCGGCAGGCAACGAGAAGCACGGCTCAGGCCCGCCCCAGACACCACTGATTTGACGCCGGGTATGGGTCTGGAGGAAGGCGCCCCAATGACTCCCATTCGAATCCTCATCGCGGATGATCACCAGATCTTCCGGGAGGGCCTCCGGCTGCTGATTGAGGCCAGGCCCGGCTTCTCGGTGGTCGGCGAGGCCGCTGACGGCCTTCAGGCCCTGGAGCTGGCCGAGCGCCTGCGCCCTGATGTCATGATCGTTGACGTCTCGCTGCCCGGCCTCACTGGCATCGAAGTCGTACGCCTGCTGCAGCAGCGCTCGCCACAGACTCGCGCCATCGTTCTCTCGTCACACGCCGATGAGAGCTACGTGCTGAACGCCCTCCGTAACGGCGCCGCCGCTTACGTGCTCAAGCACTTCGGCGCTGAGGACCTGATCCTGGCCATGCACGAGGCGATTGCCGGTCGGCACTATCTCAGCCCCCCTCTCTCGGTGCTGGCAATCGACGCCTATGTCGAGAAGGCGCGGTCGACGGGCGGTGATAGCTACGACTCTTTGACCACACGCGAGCGCGAGATACTGCAACTCACCTCAGAAGGGTGCAGCGCCACGGCCATCGCGGCTCGCCTCTGTATCAGTTCTCGCACCGCGGAAAGCCACCGCGCCAACATGATGCGTAAGCTCGGCCTGCACAATCACGCTGGCGTCATCCGGTACGCCCTGCAGCGCGGCATCCTGGCTGACGCCTGACCTCGCGCTACCGCGCCTCCGTTTCGCGAATCGCGGACACGTCCCGAGACCAAGACCGTACATCTACGGGTAGCCTCACCCGCGCGGCGGCGCTTAGCTTGGCTTTATCAGCCACGGAACTACAAGGATTGGATGCGCCCGATGATATACAAAGCCTGTCCGCGCTGTCTCGGAGACCTCTTCGGTGAGGATGACGCCGGCTATCCGGAGGCCGTGTGTCTGCAGTGCGGCTTCCGCACCGCGCTGGCCCGGCCGGTCCGCCTGCAGCCGCCTGTCGCCATCGCAGCCGTTCTTCCACCTGCCGGAGGCGACCATTCTCTCGTCGTGCGGCCAAGGCTGCCTCGCGCCACGTCCGGGTCCGCCGCCGGTTCCCGAGACTACCAGCCTGACATCTCGCGACGACCCAGCAGGCAAGGATCCCACACGTTGACGGGCTGAGGCCATGTCCATCCCACTCAGCGTTCTGGTCCTTGAGGACGACCCGTCCGACGCGAACATTCTCTTCGAGGAGCTCCGCCGCTCCGGATTCGCGGTCGAAGGGCGGCGGGTAGAGGACGAGGCGGAATACTTGTCCGCACTCGCCGGTCGGCCGGACCTCATTCTCGCCGATTACGAGCTGCCCCTATTCGATGCCCTCCAGGCCCTGCGCCTCCTGCAGCGCCAGGGCCTGGACACCCCTTTCATCGTCGTTACCGGCTCCCTGGAAGAGAACGCGATCGAGTGTATGAAGCAGGGCGCTGCTGACTACCTGCTCAAGGGACAGCTAGGCCGGCTGGGCCCGGCCCTAACCCGCGCCCTGGAGCTGAAGCGCTTGCGGGACGAGAAACGGCGGGCCGAGGAAGCGCTGCTCGAAAGCGAGGCGAAGTATCGGAACTTGTTGAAAGCCGCCCCTGACGCCATCGTGGTCGCCGACAGCGCCGGCCGCATCCTGCTCGCCAATGACCAGACTGAGAAGCTGTTCGGCTATGGCCGCGATGAACTGCTCGGCAAACCCATCGAAACCCTGGTGCCCGAGCGGCTGCGGGAACGGCACGCCGCACACCGCGCCGCTTACGCTTCCGCTCCCCGCACGAGACTAACGGATCCGCTCCTGGATATCCTGGGGCAACGCAAGGCCGGCAGCGAGTTCCCGGCGGACGTCGTTTTGAGTCCCCTGCAGACGGAAGCAGGGCTCACGGTGACCGCCATCGTCCGCGACGTCACCGATCGCAAGCGGGCGGAGGGGGATATACGTAACTCAGAAGCGCGTTACCGGCGGCTCTTCGAGGCGGCCCAGGACGGGATATTGCTCCTCGACGCTGACACGGCCCAGGTAACAGACGTCAACCCCTTCTTGGAACAGATGCTGGGTTATGTGCGCGAGGAGATCCTGACGAAGAAGCTATGGGAGATCGGATTTTTCACAGACGTGACCGCCTGCAAGAAGGCCTTTGTCGAATTACAAACCCAGGGATATGTCCGTTATGACGACCTTCCCCTCCAAACAAAGGACGGACGCCGCGTAGATGTGGAGTTCGTCAGCAACGTGTACGAGGTCGACCGGACCCGCACGGTCCAGTGCAACATTCGGGACATCACTCAGCACGTTCGGGCGCGGGAGCAACTGCGCGACTTATCCCACCGCCTGCTGGCGCTGCACGAGGAGGACCGGCGCCAGGTCTCCTACGACATCCATGACGGCCTGGGCCAGCTGATCACCGCCGCCGCCCTGCACGTAGACGCGCTCGACGCCATGGTGGCCGGCTCCGGCCTCCTCCCGGCCGAGGCGCGCGCCGAGCTGCGGAGCACCTCTGGTTGCATCCACAGCGCCGTCGTCGACATGCGGCGCATGATCTCGGAACTCGGCCCCCTGCTGCTGGAGGGCCTGGGCTTCCTGGAAGCCAGCAAGCGGCTGCTGGAAGAGGCCGCCGGTCGCGCCGGTTGGGAGACGGAGTTCGAGGGCGACCTCGGCTCCGGCGAGCTGGAGCCGCCGCAGGAGATAGCCCTCTTCCGCATCGTGCAGGAGGC
>JBGQEU010000149.1:0-4718 GCA_041496525.1 Dehalococcoidia bacterium | reverse complement strand
CGGATTGTTGTAGAAGCGGATGCCTTCCTGGCACCCATCGAATATGCGGCGGAAGAAGGAGCGGGCCTCTTCCCGCTGCATGAAGATGTCGTGCTGGGCGACCTCCTTGTACTGGAAGCCGGGCGCGACCATCATCCCCTCGACGCCCATGTCGTTCAGCATGGCGAACAATCGGTGGTACTCCTCCGGCTTGTTGCCGCTGAACAGCGTGGTGTTGGTGCAAACCCGGAAACCGGCCTGCCGGAACTCCTGGATGGCCTTGATCGCCACTTCGTAGACGCCCTCGCGCTCGACGGCGATGTCGTGAGTCTCCTTGA
The DNA here is from genome assembly GCA_041496525.1 of Dehalococcoidia bacterium. Classification (GTDB taxonomy): domain Bacteria; phylum Chloroflexota; class Dehalococcoidia; order SM23-28-2; family RBG-16-64-32; genus JBGQEU01. Next base: position 4,401 of record JBGQEU010000149.1, on the reverse strand, counting down.
GGCCGTCCAGGTGGACGACGACAGCGAAGTATGGCGACGGCTTGATCACCTTGAGCGCTTTCTTGTAGAGGAGAGCGTTGGTGCACAGATACACGAAGCGCTTCTGTTTGATGATGCCCGCCACGATCTCCCCGATCTGCGGGTGCATCAGCGGCTCGCCACCGGCGACGGAGACCACGGGCGGATCACATTGCTCGACCGCGGCCAGGCACTCCTCCACCGTGAGCCGCCGGTCGAGGATCGGCTCGTACTCGCGGATGCGGCCGCAGCCGGTGCAGGTGAGGTTACACGCCTCCAGGGGCTCCAGGATCATCGTCAGGGGGAAATACTTGCGCCCCTTGAGCTTTTGCTTGAACAGGTACCATCCGAGCTTCATTGAGAGCGACACAGGTCGACCTGGCATGGCCCTCCTCCTTCTATCCGGCGCCCTAGAAGTCCCGTTCCAGCAGAAACGCGACCGTCTGTCGTAATTCAGCTATATTTTCTGATTTTACTTCTATTGCGTCGAGTTCGGCTAGGGCCGCTTCGCGGTGTTCTGTCGCCACCCGAGCGCAATAAGCCTGCGCGCCGGCCTCGTCCAGGCGCACCAGCACGCGCGAGACGTCCGCGTCGTCCAGTCCCGGCTTGCCGTAGATGCGGCGCAGTTCGTCCAAAGCCGACCCCTGGGCCTGAGAGAAGGCATGAATGACAGGCAGCGACTTCTTGCGCCGGCGAATGTCTGCCGCCGGCTGCTTGCCCGTGCGGTTCTCGGCGCCCCAGGCGCCCAGCATGTCGTCACGCACCTGAAAGGCGATACCGAGCTGGCGGCCGCAGCGGCCCATGGCGCCGACGACGGCAGCAGCGCCGCCGCCGATGAGAGCGCCCAGGCTCAGGGCGCCATCAAAGAGTGCGCCCGTCTTCCTGGCGATCATTTCGAGATAGGCCTCCTGCTCCACCTGCAGGCGCTCTTCAAAGGTGAGGTCCATGACCTGGCCCTCGACCATCTCCAGCGTTCGCTCATCCAGAATTCGGGCGGCCCGCACCATCGTCTCTGCGGGCACCCCCGTCTCCTCCAGGCGGAGAAGCGCCAGGCGGGCCAGGGCCAGCAGCGCATCGCCGGCGTTAATCGCCTGGGCCTCGCCCCAGATGCTCCAGACGGTGGGCCGGTCCCGCCGCTTGCGGTCACGGTCCTGTATATCATCGTGGACGAGAGAGAAGTTGTGCACGAGCTCGACCGCGGCGGCCGCCGGCAACGCCCGGCGCCAGTCTCCGCCGGCGGCCTCACAGGCCAGGAAGCAGAGGCTGGGGCGCAGACCTTTGCCGCTGTGATCTGCCGGAGTCCCGTCCTTCTCTTCCCAGCCGAGGTGGTAGCGCGCCATCCGGTAGAGGACGGCTGGTTCCGGGCGGGACAGGTGGTCGCGAAGGTAGTCATCCAGCCCCGGCCGGTAACGGGCCAGCGCAGCTGGAGCCGGCAAGATCACTCCCCTACGAGATGAACCACGACCTCACGGTTGCGTGCGTGATCTAGTTCGACCAGAAAGATGCGCTGCCACTGCCCGAACAGGAGCTGGCCGTCGACGATGGGGACGGCTTCGCTGGCGCCGAGCAGGAGTTGCTGACAGTGGGCGTGGCCGTTGGGGCGCTCGCCGTTGGTGGAAACGGCGTGCGCGAACCGGTTGTGCGCGTAGTCGTGGCAGGACGGGACCATCTTCTCCAGCATCTGTTCCATATCAGCAATGAGATGGGGTTCATTCTCGTTGATCCTGATCGCCGCCGTTGTGTGCTTGGAGAAGACAACCGCGAAGCCGTTCTCAAGGCCGGACTCCTTTGTCACCTCCGCCACCCTGTCCGTGATATCGACGAACTGCGGGCCTCTCTCCGTCCGGATCTCGAACGTATGGGAGAGGAATTTCATGCGGGATCCCTCCTTGCTACGGCTAAGCACGAATGCGCTCCTCCGCATCAGAACGGGCGGCGTTGATCACGCGAAGCTCATAAATGTGGCCAATGTTGCGGGCCAGGAAGCGGGACGCGAATTCTGCGAAAGGGTATCCGCTCGTGCCGCACTGCGAGAGCAGCGCGATCTTGCGGCGGTGAATTTCCACGTCATCATCGGGATTCAGCATAGCGATGCCATTACCGTACGTCCACTCTAAGACGCTGCGGACGCCCGGATCGGATGCCTCCCCGTAGATTATCACCTGAAAGCCAGTGTCGCAGAGGTCCCGAGCCACTCTTTCCGAGTTGCCCGCGGGAGATGATACTTTCCTCTTTTTCGTCGTCATCCACGCTCCCTCAGACCCGCTGACGCCAACTCCCTTCCCCTTGCTTCCCTGCCAGCGGCCTGCATTACCGCTCGCGCTGCCAATTGCCCGCTGCGCACGGCGCTCTCCATCGTGCCCGGCCAGCCGGTGTCCGTCCAATCGCCGGCCAGAAACAGATTCCGGACCGGCGTCGATTGGGACAGTCGCAACGCCCGGATGCCGGGCAGAGGAGCGAAGGTAGCGTCCCTCTGTTTGACCACGAGCGCACGCTTTAGCGCGGCGCCGCGGGCGGCCGGGAACAGGGCCTGCATCTCCTTCTCGAAGAGCCGGATGGTCTCCGCCGCCGGGATGGCCGCGAAGTGGTGCGCGCCGCTGAGTGAGATGTCTATGTACTGGCCGTCACCCTCCTGGCCCCACAGCTTGGACTTGTTGAACGCCCACTGCAGCGGCGTGTTGAGGAAGGCCGCGAAGTCGCCGTCCCAGACGCGTCGGTCGTACCAGAGATGAACGTTGACGATGGGCGACCGCCGGATGCGGCCCACCGGCGCGAAGAAGGCATCCTTCCGCAGCGGCGCCGGCAGCAGCGGCAGGAGCTTCTCCGGCGGCACGGCGAGCAGATAGGCGTCTGCTGCCAATTCGCCTGCCTCTGTCATCATCCGCGACACGGCCCCTCCCTGCACTTCGATCCCGGCCAGGCCATCGCTGGTCCGCACCTCGCCGCCGCGCTCCTCGATGTAGCGGATGGCGGCCTCCCCCAGGAGTGAGCTGAGACCGACCTTCGCCCAGCCCACATTCGCGCCGTTGCGGGAGCGGAGGAACCCCTCCTGGAACACCATCAGGGCCAGATCGGCGGTGACAGAGGATATGTCCTCGTTGAGCGTGGGCTGGATGATGAGGTTCCAGAGGCTGCGGATGGCGTTGGGGCTCTGACGCCGCCGCCGCAACCACTGCTCGAACGTTATGTCGTCCAGCTCCGGGTGCCGGGACCGATCCAGAGAGCGCACCTGGGCGAAGGCGTAACCGGCCAGGAGCTTCTCCGCCGGAGACAGCGAGCGGAACTGCAGGAGTGATGGCAGCAGGTGCAGCGGCACCGGCAGCGCCGACGTGTATATGGTGCTCTCGCCCCACACCTTATCGATCACCCGGACGCGCAGCCGCTTCTGCAGACGTATGCTGCCGTAGACGCCCAGCCGCTTCAGGAAACGGATGTACTCGGTGCAGCAGCCGAGGAACACGTGCTGGCCGTTGTCGACCTCAATGCCCGAAGACTTGTCGCGGTAAGAATAGGCGCGGCCGCCGAGGAATGGCCGCTTCTCCAGCAGCGTGACGCGGAAGCCGCCGTCCGCCAGGTCGCAGGCAGCGCTGAGCCCGGCCAGCCCGCCGCCAACGATGACCACCGAAGGCTTCTCGCTCACAACACACTCCTCACCAGCTCACGGCCGGCCAGCGCCAGCTTCTGGCCGGTGCTGAGGCTGACCCGGCGCCGGAACACGACACCGGGGTCGCGCTCGATGTCGTCCAGTATCGTGCTGTAGATGCCGGCCATAACGCCGACACAGGCCCGGGCGCGGTGGGGCAGGTAGGGCAGCAGGCGGCGGCCGCGGGCGTAGTAATCGCGGGCGCGCCCTGCCTGGAAGGCAATCAGGCGACGGAACGCGGGGCCGGCGCGGCCCTCCATCAGTTCTGCCTCGGAATAGCCGAAGGTCTGCAGTTCATCCTGCGGCAGGTAGATACGGCCGCGCTCGGCGTCCTCCTGAATATCGCGGAGAATATTCGTCAGCTGCAGGGCGATGCCCAGGTCGCCGGCGTAGGCACGGGCCTTGTCGCCACCGCGGTAGCCGAAGATCTCGATAGAGATGAGCCCGACGACGGACGCGACCAGATAACAGTACCGCTGGAGGGCAGCGAAGTCCTCGTAGCGGCACTTCGTCAGGTCCATCTCTACCCCTTCGATCAGGTTGTAGAAATACTCGTGGGGGATGGAGTACTCGTCGATGGCATGGCGGAGGGCGATGAAGACAGGCCCCTCCGGGGCGCCGACCAGGCAGCGGTCCAGCGCGGCGCGGTAGGCCGCGAGGCGGGCGGCGGCCTCGCCTGCCGGCAGCCCTTCGTCCACGATGTCGTCGCACTGCCGGGCGAAGGCGTAGGCGGCGTAGAT
>JBGQEU010000148.1:0-4837 GCA_041496525.1 Dehalococcoidia bacterium | reverse complement strand
CGCCTGCAGCCGGGCCGCATGTTCCTCATCAGCCTGGAGGAAGGCCGCATCATCGATGACGCCGAACTGAAGCACAAGATGGCGTCCGAACACCCGTATGGCGAGTGGATCCGGCAGAACATGCAGACGTTCGAGAGCCTGCCGGACGCCGACCCGGCGCCGGCGCTGCGCGGGGAGGAGCTGCAGAAGCAGCAGATCGCCTTCGGATACACGGTGGAGGACCTGAAGTACATCCTGGGGCCGATGGCCCGGAACAGCGAGGAGGCCGTCGGCTCTATGGGCACGGACACGCCCCTGGCGGTACTCTCCGATAAGCCGCAGCCGCTCTACAACTACTTCAAGCAGCTGTTTGCCCAGGTCACGAACCCGCCGCTGGACGCCATCCGCGAGGAGCTGGTGACCTCTGTGAAGACGCTGATCGGGCCGGAAGGGAACCTGATGGATCCGAGGCCGGAGAGCGCCCGCATGATCGAGATCAAGATGCCGTTTATCGACAACGCGCAGGTGGCCAAGTTCAAGGCGCTAAGCAACGGTGGCCACCGTTCCGAGGTCCTGCCCATGCTCTTCCCGGCCGGCGGCGGGCCCAGGGCGCTGGAAGAGGCGATGGAGGGGCTCTGCCGCCAGGCCGACGAGGCGATCGAGAGCGGGGCCAGGATCCTGGTGCTGTCCGACCGGGGCGTGGACCGCGATAACGCACCCATCCCCTCGCTGCTGGCGGTGGCCGGCCTGCACAACCACCTGGTCCGGGAGCGCAAGCGGACCCGCATCGGCCTCGTCGTGGAGACGGGCGACGCCCGTGAGGCGCACCACTTCGCCCTGCTCATCGGGTACGGCGCCGGCGCCATCAACCCTTACCTGGCGATCGAGACGCTGGCCCGGATGGGCGACGAAGGGCTGCTGGAGGGCGGCATCCCCGGCGAGGAGGCGGTGGCCCACTACCTGAAAGCGATCAAGAAGGGCGTGGTCAAGATCATGTCCAAGATGGGCATCTCCACCATCCAAAGCTACCGCGGCGCCCAGATCTTTGAGCCCATCGGCCTCTCACAGGAGTTCATCGACCGCTACTTCACCTACACGGCCTCCCGCATCGGCGGCCTGGGAATCGAGGAGATCTCTCTGGACACGCTGCAACACCACCGGCGGGCGTACCCGGACCGCGACGGCGGCCTGCGCGAGCTGGCCTGGGGCGGCCAGTACCAGTGGCGGCGCGACGGCGAGTTTCACCTCTTCAACCCGGAGACCGTGTTCCGCCTGCAGCATTCGACTCGCACCGGCGACTACCAGGTGTTCCGCGAATACAGCAAGATGGTGGACGACCAGAGCCAGAGGTTGTGCACGTTGCGCGGGCTGTTCGAAATCGAATCAGACCGCGACCCCATACCGGTCGAGGAGGTGGAGCCGGCGGAGCAGCTATTCCGGCGGTTCGCCACCGGCGCCATGTCCTTCGGGTCGATCAGCGCCGAGGCACACGAAACGCTGGCCATCGCCATGAACCGCATCGGCGGCAAGAGCAACACCGGCGAGGGCGGCGAGGACCGCCGGCGCTATACGCCGGACGCCAACGGCGATTCCCGGCGCAGCGCCATCAAGCAAGTGGCCTCCGGCCGCTTCGGGGTGACCAGCGAGTACCTGGTGAACGCGGACGATCTGCAGATCAAGATGGCGCAGGGGGCCAAGCCCGGCGAGGGGGGCCAGTTGCCCGGCCAGAAGGTCTACCCCTGGATCGCCGAGGTGCGGTATTCAACCCCTTACGTACAGCTGATCAGCCCACCGCCGCACCACGATATCTACTCGATCGAGGACTTGGCGCAGCTCATCCATGACCTCAAAAACGGCAATTCGCACGCCCGCATCAGCGTCAAGCTGGTGGCGGAGGTGGGCGTGGGCACCGTCGCCGCGGGCGTGGCCAAAGCCAAGTCAGACGTCGTGCTGATCAGCGGGCACGACGGCGGCACCGGCGCCAGCCCGCTCACGTCGATCAAGCACGCCGGCATCCCCTGGGAGCTGGGCTTGGCCGAGACGCAGCAGACGCTGGTGCTGAACAACCTGCGCGACCGCATCATCGTGCAGACGGACGGCCAGATGAAGACCGGCCGCGACGTCATCATCGCCGCACTGCTGGGGGCGGAGGAGATGGGGTTCGCCACGGCGCCGCTGGTGGTCATGGGCTGCGTGATGATGCGCGTCTGCCACCTGGACACCTGCCCGGTCGGGATCGCCACCCAGAACCCCAAGCTGCGCGAGAAGTTCGAGGGCCGCGTCGAGCACGTCGTCAACTTCTTCCGCTTCATCGCCGAAGAGGTCCGCGCCTACATGGCGCAGATGGGCTTCCGCAAGTTCGAGGAGCTTATCGGCCGCAGCGACCTGCTGGACATGCGCCGGGCTATCGACCACTACAAGGCGCGGGGCCTGGACTTCTCGGCCATCTTCTACAAACCCGAGGTAGGCCCGGAAGTGGCGACCCGCTGCGTGACCACGCAGGACCACGGCCTGGAGAAGGCGCTGGACCAGGAGTTGCTGAAGCTGGCGGCGCCGGCCCTGGAGAATGGGAAGCCGGTGACGATCGAACTGCCAATCAAGAACGTGAACCGCACCGTGGGCACAATCCTGGGCAGCGAACTGACGCGCAAGTACGGCTTCAACGGCCTGCCGGACGATACGATCACCATCAAGTTCACCGGGTCCGCGGGCCAGAGCTTCGGCGCCTTCCTGCCCGCCGGAATCACCCTCTGGCTGGAGGGCGACTCTAACGACTACATCGCCAAGGGGCTCTCCGGCGGCAAGATCATCGTCTACCCGCCGCGGAACTCAACGTTCGTGCCGGAAGAGAACATCCTGATCGGCAACGTGGCGCTGTACGGCGCCACCAGCGGCAGCCTCTTCGCCCGCGGCGTGGCCGGCGAGCGCTTCGCCGTCCGCAACAGCGGCGCCATGGCCGTTGTCGAGGGCGCCGGCGATCACGGCTGCGAGTACATGACGGGCGGCCGCGTCGTGGTCCTGGGCCGGACGGGGCGCAACTTCGCCGCCGGCATGAGCGGCGGCGTCGCCTTCGTCCACGACCCGGACGGCGACTTCCACACGCGCTGCAACCTCGAGATGGTGGACCTGGAGAAGCTGGAGGAGCCGGAGGACCTGGACCTCGTGCGCGGCCTCATCGAGCGGCACCGGGAGTACACCGCCAGCGCCGTGGCTGGAAGCGTGCTGGCACAGTGGCCGGCGATTGCCGCCCACTTCGTGAAGGTGATGCCGCGCGACTACCGGCGCGTCCTGCAGGAGCAGCTCCGGGCCAGCCGGGAGGCCGCGCTGGCCGCGCCGGCGAAGGGCAAGGGCAACGGGGCCAGGGCCGGCAAGACCAGGACCGCGCTGCGAGGAAGCTCCGGACAGACGCATGGGTAAGCTGACCGGGTTCATGGAGTTCCGGCGGGAGACGCCGGCCCGCCGGCCCGTCAAGGAGCGCCTGCACGATTGGCTGGAGGTCTACGAGGAGTTCCCGCCGGAGAAGCTACAGGCCCAGGCGGCGCGCTGCATGGACTGCGCCATCCCCTTCTGCCACCAGGGCTGCCCGCTGGGGAACATCATCCCGGACTGGAACGACCTCGTGTACCGGGACCAGTGGCGGCAGGCTATCGAGCGGCTGCACGCCACGAACAACTTCCCCGAGTTCACCGGCCGGCTTTGCCCAGCGCCGTGCGAGGCGGCCTGCGTACTGGGGATCAACGATGACCCGGTGACCATCAAGCAGGTGGAGCTGACGATCATCGAACGGGCCTGGCGTGAGGGCTGGATCCGCCCGCAGCCACCGCAGAAGCGGACCGGCAAGACAGTGGCGGTCGTCGGGTCCGGCCCGGCCGGGCTGGCCTGTGCCCAGCAAGCGGCCCGCGCCGGCCACTCCGTGACCGTTTTCGAGCGCGACGATCGCATCGGCGGGCTTCTCCGCTATGGCATCCCGGACTTCAAGATGGAGAAGCGGTTCGTCGACCGGCGGCTGGAGCAGATGATGGCAGAAGGCGTCGTGTTCACGCCGGGAGTCAACGTCGGGCAGGACATCGACGCCTCGGCGCTGCGCAACCGGTTCGACGCCGTCTGCCTGGCCGGCGGCGCCACCTGGTCCCGCGACCTGGAGGTCCCGGGCCGCGAGCTGAAGGGCGTCTACTTCGCTATGGAGTACCTGCCCCTCCAGAACAAGCGCGGCGCCGGCGACGAAGTCCCGGACGCGCAGTTCATCAGCGCCGAGAACAAGCGGGTGATCATCCTGGGCGGCGGCGATACCGGCGCGGACTGCCTGGGCACCGTCCACCGCCAGGGCGCCAGGTCCGTGATCCAGATGGAGATCCTGCCCCGGCCGCCGGAGGGCCGCCCCGCCGATAACCCGTGGCCCACCTGGCCCAACATCTACCGCGTCTCCGCGGCACACGAGGAGGGCGGCGAGCGCGAGTACTCCATCCTGACCAAGCGCCTGTCCGGCCAGAACGGCGTCCTCAAGAAGCTGCACGGCGCGCACGTCGAGTTCGTGCGGGAGAACGGCCGCCTGGCCATGAAAGAGATCGCGGGCTCGGAGTTCGAGGAGAAAGTGGACCTCCTGCTGCTGGCCATGGGCTTCCTGGGCCCGGAGCGCTACATGCTGGACCAGCTGGGCGTAGAGGTGACGGAGCGCGGCAACGTGAAGGCGAACGCGGACAAGATGACCAGCGTCCCAGGCGTGTTCACAGCGGGAGACATGACGCGCGGCCAGTCGCTCATCGTCTGGGCCATCGCCGAGGGGCGCGCCGCCGCCCGCGGCATCGACCGCTACCTCATGGGCGAGACGGCCCTGCCGGGGAATTAGGGGACTCCCAAT
>JBGQEU010000147.1:0-4837 GCA_041496525.1 Dehalococcoidia bacterium | reverse complement strand
TCAGGCCCTTGGCGGCGCCGGCCGGCGGGCAGGACTGCGCGGACGAGCCTGATCCTACCGGAGTGGCGCTGCTGGAGCCGCCGTCGCCGCCGCCGCAGGCCAAAAAAAATACCGCGAACATCGCGGCTGGTATGAGGACGGGCAGGATGCCCTTCGCTAACAAATGTCTGCACAAAGATGGGCTCCTCCGTTTTCTTATGCACATGAGTGATGTCGCGTTCTCAGGCGGCAGTCCGAAGAGAGTGGCTGGGCGGCGGGGACCTCCTTCCCGGTTAGCAAAACGGCGGCACCAGAGTGCCGCCGTCCCTCAGGCCGCTTTCAGTGAAACGCTTCACTACGCCAAGACTAGCAGGTCGCGCCCGCCGGCGTCAATCCGCCGGCGGCTGGAACTTGTGGAGAAGTCCCCGCGCTCACGCCGGCAGCAGGGCGACGAACCGCTTGTCCGAGCGGTAGGGGCCGACGACGGCCAGGTGGGCCCGCCGCGGGTCGATGATCTCGCGGCAGAGGCGCTGCAGGTCCTCCAGCGTCACGGCGTCGATCTCCGCCACTGCCTCCTCCACGTTGCGCACGGTCCCCTGCAGCAGCTCCTGCCCGCCGATCCAGCCGCTGACGTTGCGGGTGTCCTCCATGCGCAGCAGCAGCCGACCCTTGGACAGCTCCCGCGCCTTCGTCAGCTCCTCGCTGGTGGGACCGTGCTCGCTCAGGCGCGCCAGCTCGGCGACTACCACTTTGAGCGCCTCCACGGCGTTCTTCGGGTCCACGCCCGTGTAGACGTTGAAGGCGCCCGTATCCAGGAAGTGCGAGACGTAGCTGCTGATGTCATAGACCAGCCCCCGCTTCTCCCGCAGCTCCACGAACAGCCGCGACGACATCCCGTCCCCGAGGATCACGGAGATGAAGGAAAGCGCGTGGCGGTCAGGGTCGTTCAACGGGATGCCTCGCACGGCCAGGCTGATGTGGGCCTGCTCCGTCGACTTATACCGCACGGCGCAGCGGCGACCGTTGCTCTCCACGGCCGGCAGCCAGGACACCGGATGCCCCGCCGGCCAGTCCCCGAGGGCCCATTGAATGGCTGAGACGACCTCTTCGTGGTCCACGTTGCCGGCCACGGCGATTACGATGTTGCTGGGGACGTACTGCGTCTGCAGGTACTCCACCACCGTCTCGCGGCTGATGGCCGATACGGACTCCGGCGTCCCGGCCACGTCGCGGCCCAGCGGGTTGTCCGGCCACAGGATGGAGTCCAGCAGCAGGTCTGCCATCTGGGCCGGGGAGTCCTCTACCATCGCCAACTCTTCGATGATTACTTGCCGCTCCTTTTTCATCTCGGCCGGGTCCAACAGCGGGTGGCGGACGAGCTGGACCAGGACGTCGAGGGCCAGGTCCAGGTGCGGGCGCGCCACCTTGATGTAGTAGACCGTGTACTCGCGGTCCGTGGCCCCGTTGAGGAGGCCGCCGACGCCGTCCACGGCCTCGGCGATCTCCTGCGCCGTCCGCCGCTTCTCGGTGCCCTTGAAGAGCATGTGCTCCAGGAAGTGGGAGACGCCGGCCTCCTCCGCCCGCTCGTACCGCGAGCCGGCGCCCACGTACAGCGTGAGCGCGACGGAGTGGGTGTGCGGCATAGAGGACGTGAGGATGCGGAGGCCGTTGGGACGGACAGTGCGCTGATAGAAGGGGTTCTCGGTCATTGGCGGTATCTTCCTGCGCGGATAGACAGTAAAGCCCCGACTCGTCGGGGCGTTCGGGTCAACTTCTTGACCTGATCATAGTCTAGGGCAGAGGGCGCCCCGGGGTCAACGGCAGGTGTCAGCGCGGGCCGCTCGCGCAGCCTCAGCCGGACTCCCAGAGGACGTCCCCGCAGAGGTCCGCCGGGTGCGGGCGGGAGGCGAATGCGGCATACTCCCGCCGGGACCGGCCTATCGTCGTGCCGTCACCGTGGCCGGGGAGGACCAGCGTCCCGTCCGGCAGCCCGTACAGCCGCCCGGTGATCGAGGCGATCGTCTGCTGCAGGTCGGCGGGCGTCTGCGTCCGGCCGGGGCCGCCGGGAAAGAGCGTGTCCCCGGAGATGAGATAGCGGCCGGCCAGGAAGCAGGTGCTGCCCGGGGTGTGGCCGGGCGTGTGGATAATGCGGATTATCGCGCTGCCTACCTTGATCTCCTCACCGTCCGTCAGTTGCGCGTCCATCTTCTCCGCCGGCATCAGCCGCTCCAGCGGGTGGCAGAGGACAGGGGCGCCGGTCGCCGCTTTCACGCTGTCGTACTCCACCCAGTGGTCCGGGTGCGTGTGCGTTAGCAAAATCGCCTTCACCCGCAGGCCGCCAATGGCCGCCAGGACGGCGTCGCTGCCCGCCGGCATGTCCACGATGATCGCCTCGCCTAGGTCGCCATCGGCGATGAGGTAGGCGTTGTTGGCGAAAGGGCCAAGCGGGCCGAACATGCTCAGCCGCAGGGTTCCGTCTTCGTGAGTTTGCACAGCCGATCTTCCTACTTCCCTCTTCCTTCGTCCCCTTCCCGGCGCATGATAACATAGCTCCACCGTGATTTCGGAAGCGATTCTGCAAGGCGAACACATACGCCTGCGGCCCGTGCAGGAGAGCGACCTGCCCCGCTTCGTCGAGTGGCTTCAGGACCGTGAGGTCATCCGCTGGCTGGAGCGAATGGGCGAGCCGCCGACGCTTGAGGACGAGTACGAGTGGTACTACAGCAAGCGCTCCGACCGCGATAACGTCATGTGGTCCATCGAGACGCTGGACGGACGCCTGATGGGCAATGTGGAGTTGCGCCTGAAGCCGCCCAGCCGCCGCGCGGAGATGGGCATCGCCGTCCAGGACAGAACGCAGTGGAACAAGGGCTACGGCACCGAGTCCGTCCGCCTCGTCCTGGGCTACGCCTTCGGCGATCTGGACCTCAACCGGGTGGAGCTGACCGCGGACGAGGCCAACGCCCGCGCTATCCGCTGCTACGAAAAGTGCGGCTTCGTGCGTGAGGGACTGTTGCGCCAGCACCGAAAGATCGGCGGCCGGTTCGGCAACACGGTGGTCATGGGTATCCTGAAGGTGGAGTGGAAGCGGTCGTGACCGCCGTCACGGCCGGGACCTTAACGGGCGCGCTCGTGCGGCTGCGCCCGCGCTCCGAGGAAGACCTGCCCCTGTTCGTCCGCTGGTACAGCGATCCGGAGGTCCGTCACTGGCTGCACATCTCCGAAAACCCCGCGCCCACCCTCGAGTCGGAGAGGCAGCGCTTGCAAGAGGCGCAAGGCGCTGCGGAGATCGATTGGGTCATCGAGACGCTGGCCGGGCAGCCCATCGGCAGCGTGGGCCTGCAGGGGATCGACACGGTCCATGGGCGGGCCTGGCTGGGCGTATCCATCGGCGAGCCGGATTTCTGGGGCCGCGGCTACGGCACGGACGCTGTCCGCGCCGTCCTGCGCTGCGCCTTCACGCAGCTGGGGCTGCGGCGTGTGCAACTGATCACGGACGAAGACAACGAGCGCGGCATCCGCTGCTATGAGAAGTGCGGCTTCGTCCGCGAGGGGCTGCTGCGGGCCCACCGCCTGCGCCATAGGCAGCCGATCAACATGGTGCAGATGGCGATACTAGCCGAAGATGCCACATGGAGATAACTCCCCGCATCCACTCCATCCCGGCGCAGCCTGCCTTCTACACCGGGCCCCAGGCCCCCAACGTCTTCCTCATCGCCGACGGCGGCGAAGGCGCGCTCATCGACAGCGGCTTCGGCGACGAGAAATCCGTGCGGACGCGGCTCGACTTCCTGCGCGAGCATCCCGGCGTCAAGGTCCGCTACATCATGCTCACCCACCACCACTTCGACCACTCCAGCGGCGCCCGCCAGATCCGCGACGCCACCGGCGCCGAAGTCACGCTGCACCCCCAGGAGGAGAACTTCCTGCGCGACTGGCAGAGCGAGGCGCCCCAGGACCTGGAAGTGCCGGGGGACCAGAAGGCCGTCGCCGAGCAGATACAGCGCTTCCGCCGGCAGGCCGCGGAGGCCGGGCCGGTCGTCCACATGTCGGACGGGGACACGTTCGCTGTGGGCGGGTTGACGCTGCAGGTCATCCACACGCCCGGCCACACGCTGGGCTCCATCTGCATCTACATCCCACAGGAGCGCGCCCTGTTCACCGGCGACACGGCCCTCGGCCTGGGCACCGTGGCGATCTCACCGCCCCCGTACGGCGACATGGCGCTGTACCTGCAATCGCTGGCGCGGCTGCAGACGCTGGACTGCGCCCTGATGCTGCCGGGGCACGGCCAGGCCGTCCACGATGTCGCCCACAAGCTGCAGGAGCTGATCGACCACCGTCACGAGCGGGAGGAGCAGGTGCTGCGCCTCCTGGCCGCGGGCAAGCGGACCCCGCAGGCGCTGCTTTCCGCCATCTACCCGGAGCTGGACAAGCGCATCATGCCGATGGCCCGGCGCCAGATCGAGGCGCACCTGGCCAAGCTGGAGACGGAGGGCCGCGTCCGCCGCGAGGCCGAGGAGTGGGCCCCGGTCTAATCCCGTCATTCTGCGGGGAACGCTGGTCGCGGGGCACGTCGCCTCTGAGCGAAGGGTGACAGACCGCGGAGCGCCTCCCGTATAATCAACCCACCATGGGAACAACCCGATTGCCCCTTGCCGATGTCCTGCCCGTCACCGCCGGCGTCAACGAGGCCGGCCACCTGACGCTGGGCGGCTGCGACGCCGTCCAGCTCGCCCGCGAGTTCGGCACGCCCCTCTACGTCTTCGACGAAGAAACGCTGCGGGGCCAGTGCCGCGCCTTCACCCACGCCTTCCGCTCCCGCTATCCGGACTCCGGTGTCGTCTATGCGGCCAAG